>JANXBX010000007.1 GCA_025060595.1 Synergistota bacterium
GGCTTGCGTTTTGCTATAAGAGAAGGTGGCAGAACTGTAGGTGCTGGAGTAGTCACAGAAATACTTGATTAGAATAGGGGAGGGTTGCACCTTGACTCAAAAAGTAAGAATAAAATTAAAAGCTTATGATCATAAGCTTCTAGATAGATCAGTATCACAAATAGTTGAAACAGCAGAAAGAACAGATGCAGAGATTAGTGGCCCTATACCTTTACCTACGGAGATACATAAAATTTGTGTTTTACGATCTCCTCACAAAGATAAGCATTCAAGAGAACAGTTTGAGATACGTATACACAAACGATTAATAGATATAATCAGCCCAACGCCCAAAACCATTGAAGCACTTATGAAGCTTAATCTTCCTTCGGGGGTCGACATAGAAATAAAAACTTAAGGAGGTTGATTAAATTGCCCTTAGGTTTAATAGGCAGAAAGTTAGGTATGTCTCAAATTTTTAAACCTGACGGTAGAATAATTCCTGTTACTATAATAGAAGCAGGACCTTGTGTAGTTGTAACTAAAAGAACTCTAAATAAAGAAGGATACAATGCTATCCAACTTGGTTTTGGATATGTTAAACCTTACAAAGTTAATAAACCTATAAAAGGTATATTTAAAAAGGCTGGTGTAGAGTTAAGAAAATACCTTAGAGAGTTCAAGGTAGACAATATTGAAGATTTCGAAGTAGGGCAAGAGCTTAAAGTAGATATATTTAAGGAAGGAGAAAAGGTAGACATAACTGGAATAAGCAAAGGGAAAGGGTTTGCTGGCCCAATGAAGAGGCACGGTTTTAGCGGAGGTCCTGCAAGCCATGGTTCTGCATTTCACCGTTATGGAAGCTCTTTAGGAGCCCATACAGAACCGGGACACGTCTTCAAGGGTAAAAAAATGGCTGGCCATATGGGAAATACTAAAGTCACTATTCAGAACCTTGAAGTTGTTAAAGTCTATCCTGAGAGAAATCTCCTTCTAGTCAAGGGAAGTGTTCCGGGTAGCAGAAATAGCATTGTACTTATAAAGAAGGCAAAGAAGGGGTGAAGCTTTATGCCAAAAGTTGCTGTCTTAGATGTGGAGACGGGTAAAGTAAAAAGAGAAATAGAGGTTAATCCCAAAGTTTTTGAAGCACCTCTCCATAGACCATCAGTTCACCAAGCTGTAATTGCACATCTTGCTAACTTAAGACAGGGAACTGCTTGTACTAAAACTCGTGGAGAAGTTCGAGGTGGAGGTAGAAAGCCATGGCGTCAAAAAGGAACAGGCAGAGCAAGACATGGTAGTATTCGTTCTCCATTGTGGGTTGGTGGAGGAGTTGTATTTGGACCCAAACCTCGAGATTATGATCAAAAGATTCCTAAAAAAGTGAGAAAGCTAGCTTTAAGAGCTGTTTTAACTTCCAAATTTAAAGAAGGAAATATTATCGTTTTGGATAATATGAAACTCGATGCCCCTCCTAAAACTAAAAAAGTTATTGCTCTTCTTAACAAACTTGGAATAAGAAACCAAAAGTCATTGATAATTACAGATAAAAAAGATGAGATAATTCAAAGAAGTGCTCGTAATTTACCAAATGTTAATGTTCTTTGTGTAAATAATATAAATGTTTATGATCTGTTGCTCTATGATAAACTTATCATGACGGAGGAGACGCTCAAGAGAATTGAGGAGGTGTGCGGTAATGAGTAAAGATCTTCATGATATAATCATACGCCCAATAATAACAGAAAAATCCTTCAAAGCTATGGAAAAAGAAAGAAAATATACTTTTAAAGTTCCTATAGATGTTAACAAGATAGAGATTAAGAAAGCTGTCGAAGAAATATTTAAGGTTAGAGTTAGTAAGGTTAACACAATAAGATTCAGGGGAAAACCGAGAAGATTAGGAATTTATAGGGGAAGAAAACCTGATTGGAAAAAGGCTATAGTCACGCTTGCTCCTGGTTATAAGATTCCTTTCTTTGAAAATATTGGTGTATGAGGGAGGTTTTTAAAATGGGAATAAAAGGATTTAAGCCCATAACGCCAGGAAGGAGGTTTATGACGGTATCAAGTTTTGAAGAAATAACAAAAGAAGAACCAGAAAAGTCTTTACTACTTCCGCTTAAGCAAAAAGCTGGAAGAAATTCCATGGGACGCATTACTGTTCGCCATAGAGGCGGCGGACATAAAAAGATGTACCGTTTGATAGATTTTAAGAGAGACAAGATAGGCATCCCTGCTAAAGTTGTAGCTATAGAATACGATCCTAATAGATCAGCTCGTATAGCTTTACTAAACTATGCAGATGGGGAAAAAAGATATATTTTAGCCCCTGTTGGGCTAGAAGTTGGACAGACGGTAATCTCTGGACCAAATGCAGACATAAAACCAGGTAATGCTCTTCCCTTGAGATACATTCCAGAGGGAACATTAATACATAATATAGAGATCATTAAAGGAAAAGGGGGCCAGTTAGTTAGATCAGCTGGTGCAGCTGCTCAAATAATGGCTAAGGAAGGGGATTACGCCCATATAAGATTACCATCAGGAGAAATAAGACTGATTCGTCTTGATTGCATGGCCACAGTAGGACAGGTCGGAAATGTAGATCACGAAAACATTGTTATAGGAAAGGCTGGAAGGGCTCGCTGGCTTGGTTGGAGACCGTTTGTAAGAGGAATGACTATGAACCCGGTCGATCATCCCATGGGAGGAGGAGAAGGAAGAACAAAAAGTAATAAGCATCCATGTTCTCCATGGGGCGTTCCTGCAAAAGGCTACAAAACAAGGAAGAAGAATCATCCTACAGATAAGTGGATAGTTAAGAGGCGTAAGTGAGGAGGTGTCATTTCGTGGGGAGGTCTCGCAAGAAAGGCCCTTATGTTGATCCTAAGCTTTTGAAGAGGATACTAGAAATGAACCAAAAAGGAGAAAAAAAGGTTATAAAAACTTGGTCAAGAAGATCTACTATCGTACCTGAAATGGTAGGACACACAATTGCGGTTCATAATGGAAGAACACATATTCCGATTTACATCACAGAACAGATGGTTGGACATAAATTAGGAGAATTCGCGCCAACAAGAAAGTTCGGAGGCCATAGCGCCCCAACAGAAAGATCAACTGCTCTTAAGTGAGGTGTTATAAAAATGGAAGCAAAAGCTGTAGCTAAATATGTAAGAATATCACCCAAAAAGGTTAGACAAGTTATAAACCTAATAAGAAACAAACCCATAAATGAGGCTCTTCTAACTTTACGATATCTTCCTAAGAAAGCAGCTAGAATAGTTGAAAAGGTCTTGAAATCTGCCATTGCTAATGCTGAAAATAATTTCAACATGAACTTAGATAAACTTTACGTATATAGAATTTTTGTCGATCAAGGACCTACTATGAAAAGAATAAGACCTCGTGCTATGGGAAGAGCTTATCTTATAAGAAAAAGAACAAGTCATATAACTGTGATTGTGAAGGAGAAGGAGGGATAGTTTGTGGGGCAGAAAGTTCATCCTACAGCTTTTAGGCTTGGGACTATAAAAACATGGGACTCACGCTGGTTTGGAGAGGGAAAAACTTATACAGAACAACTTCACGAAGATATAAAAATAAGGGATTATCTTAAAGGAAGATGGTATCACGCCGGCATATCTAAGATAATTATAGAACGTATCGCTAATATAGTAAGAATTACTGTTTTAACCGCTCGCCCCGGCCTTGTTATAGGAGCTAAAGGTGTTGAAATAGAAGATGCAAGAAAAAAGCTCCGCGAATTAACTGGTGGAAAGAGAATATTTATCAACGTTCAAGAAGTTAAAAAACCGGAAGTAGATGCTCAACTTGTTGCCGAACATATTGCTGCTCAGATAGAAAAGAGAGTTTCTCATAGAAGAGCAATGAAACAAGCTATTATGAGAGCCCTTCGCGCCGGAGCAAAAGGAATAAAGGTAATGTGTAGTGGTAGACTTGGCGGAGCAGAACTCGCTAGAAGAGAGTGGTATTTAGAGGGGAGGTTACCCCTCCAAACTATAAGAGCAGATATAGAATATGGTTTCGCTGAGGCGCTAACTATATATGGAAAAATCGGGGTAAAGGTTTGGATATTTCATGGAGAAGTTTTACCTGGACCTAAAGAGAGGGAGATTTCAACACCCATGGAGGTCGATACTGAATCAGAATAAGGGGGTAAGTATAAGATGTTAATGCCAAAGAGGGTTAAATATAGAAAACAGCAAAGAGGTCGCATGAAAGGACGTGCTAAAGGTGGTACAACCCTTATTTTTGGGGATTATGGCCTGCAAGCCTTAGAACCCGCCTGGATTACAGCACAGCAAATAGAAGCAGCTCGTATCGCTATTACTCGCTCTCTTAAAAAGGGAGGAAGAATGTGGATAAGGGTATTTCCTGACAAACCAGTAACAAGAAAACCCGCAGAAACGAGGATGGGAAAGGGAAAGGGTAACGTAGATCATTGGGTTGCAGTAGTTAAACCGGGTAGAATTCTTTTTGAAATAATTGGTGTTTCCAGAGAAGAGGCTGAAGAAATCCTTAAGCAAGCAGATAGCAAGCTTCCGATCCGTACCAGAATCGTTTCTAGGGAAGGATTGGGAGGTGGAGCCAGATGAAGGCAAAAGAGCTTAGAGATCTCACAATAGATGAGCTTAAAGAGAAATACAAAGAACTCAAAAAAGAGCTTTTTAACCTTAGATTTCAAAAGGCTGTGGGACAATTAGGAAACCCCATGAGAATAAGACAAGTTAAAAGAGATATAGCACGCATAAAGACTATTATAAGAGAAAAGGAACTAGGTATTACTTGGGTCTCAGAGAGAGGGGAGTGAGAGGCTATGGCAAAGGAGTTTATAGGTATCGTCATAAGCGACAAAATGGATAAAACAGTCATAGTTCAAGTAGAAAGAACAATGCTCCATCCTGTATACGGTAAGCCAGTAAAAAAGTGGTCTAAGTTTGTAGCTCATGATCCTGAAAACAAATGTGAATTAGGAGATAAAGTTAAGATAGAACCTTCTAGACCTCTTAGCAAAACTAAAAGATGGAAAGTTGTAGAAATAATAGAAAAGGCCAAGACTGAAAAATTCGTTATGAAAGAGGAGGTGGATTCGCAGCTATGATTTATCAAGAAACTGTTCTTAAGGTTGCTGATAATTCCGGCGCTAAATTAATAAAATGTATAAGAGTGCTAGGCGGTAGCGAAAGGTTTTGGGGAAAGGTCGGCGATGTTATAGTGGCATCTGTTAAAGAAGCAATACCTAATTCTGGAATAGAAAAAGGAGACGTTGTAAAAGCCGTCATAGTTAGAACTAAAAAAGAGATAAGAAGAAAAGATGGAACTTATGTAAGATTTGATGATAATGCTGCAGTTTTGATAAATGACGCTGGTGAACCAAGAGGTACACGCATTTTCGGACCAGTAGCAAGAGAACTTAGAGATAAGAATTTTATGAAAATAATATCCTTAGCTCCAGAAGTAGTTTAAGGAGGTTAAAATTAAAATGCATGTCAAAAAAGGTGATAAAGTAATAGTTCTCTCAGGCAAGGATAAAGGAAAAGAAGGAAAAGTCCTAAAGGTTTTTCCAGACAAAAATAAAGTTTTGGTTGAACAAATAAATGTAGTTAGAAAACACTCTCGCCCAACCCAAAAAACACCACAAGGAGGCATAATTCCACAAGAAGCACCTATTTATGCCTGTAAAGTTGCAGTTATTTGTCCTGCATGTGGTAAACCAACAAGAATCGGACATGCTTTCTTAGAAGACGGAAGAAAAGTTAGAATATGTAAGAAATGTGAAGAGGTAATAGACAGCATTTAAGGAGGGTAGGTATAAAAATGATTCCTCGCTTAAAAGAAAAATACAAAAATGAGGTAATTCCTAAAATGATGGAAAGATTCGGATATAAAAACGTGATGGAAGTTCCTCGTATAGAAAAGATAGTTATTAATGTCGGTGTTGGAGAGGCTAAGGATGATACAAGATACTTAGATTCTACAATAGAAGAACTAGCCATGATTAGCGGCCAAAGACCTGTAATTGCAAGAGCTAAAAAGTCTATTGCGGGGTTTAAGCTTCGTGAAGGATCACCTATAGGATGTTTTGTTACTCTTAGAGGGAATAGAGCTTACGATTTTTTGGACAGGTTGATAAACATAGCTTTACCGAGAATAAAGGACTTTAGAGGACTCTCTCCACGGTCTTTTGATGGAAGAGGAAATTACACAATAGGTGTAAGAGAACAACTAATATTTCCCGAAGTTGATTATGATAAAGTTATGAAAGTAAGAGGAATGAGTATCACTATAGTCACCACTGCTGAAAACGACGATGAAGCGAGAGCTCTTTTAGAGTTCTTAGGAATGCCCTTTAGACGGAGGTGATAAAGGTTGGCAAGAAAAGCCTCAATGGAAAAGGCGAAAAGAGAACCTAAGTTCAGGGTTAGGAAACATAATAGATGTCCATTATGTGGTAGACCTCGTGCCTTCTTAAGAAAATTCAACATGTGTCGTTTATGTTTTAGAAAACTTGCCCGCGAGGGCAAAATTCCTGGCGTTATAAAGTCAAGCTGGTGAGGAGGGAAAAGGAAAATGTTCGTAACTGATCCAATAGGAGATATGCTCACGCGGATAAGAAATGCTAACATCGTTTATCACGAAAGTGTTGACATCCCTCTTTCTAAAATAAAATTGGAAATAGCAAAGATCCTAAAAAGAGAGGGCTTTATCAAGGGATTCAAGCTAGTTAAGGAGGACAAAATACCTATGATAAGGATTTTCTTAAAATACGGTCCTAATAAAGAAAAGGTCATCGCTGGCCTTAAAAGAGTAAGCAAACCTGGTCGAAGAGTCTATGTAGGAAAAGATAACCTTCCAAAAGTTATGGGAGGGCTTGGGATAGCAATTCTATCCACTTCAAATGGAATAATGACTGATAAGGAAGCTCGAGAAAAGGGTATCGGCGGAGAAGTTCTCTGCTATGTATGGTAATGGAGGTGAATCGCTTTGTCTCGTATAGGGAAAAAACCTATAGAGATCCCAGCAGGTATTAATATAGAAATAAAAGATAAGCTTGTTAAAGTTTCAGGCCCTAAGGGAGTATTAATGACCGAAGTTCATCCTGATATAGAAGTTAAATTAGAAGGAAAACAACTGAAAGTTATTAATTCCTTTGATGATAAATTTCACAAAGCAATACATGGAACTACAAGGGCATTACTAACCAATATGATTGAAGGAGTATTAAAAGGATTTGAAGTAGAACTTGAAATTGTCGGGGTAGGGTATAGAGCAAGAATGGAAGGTAAAAAGCTCATTCTATCCCTAGGTTACTCTCATCCCATAGAATACGAACCCCCACCTGGAATAACCATAGAAGTCCCTGACCAACAAAGGATAATAGTTAAGGGAATAGATAAAAGACTTGTGGGACAGGTAGCAGCTATAATAAGGTCTTTTAGAGAACCGGATTCCTATAAAGGTAAGGGAATACGCTATAAAGGTGAAGAAGTAAGACTTAAGCCCGGAAAAGCTGCTAAAACAGCATAAAGAAAGGAGTGTGATTTTATCTTGATTAAAGTTCCCTCGCGCCAAGAAATGAGAAAAATCAGACATAAAAGACTTAGAAAAAAGATAAGAGGAACTTCAGAAAGACCTAGATTATCTGTTTTTAAAAGTTTAAATCATATATATGCTCAATTAATAGACGATGATACAGGACACACTATAATTGCTGTTTCGACTCTCTCTCCTGAGTTAAAGGGCAAGTACAAACATGGAGGCAATATTGAAGCTGCAAAGCTTGTAGGACAATTAATAGCTCGCAAAGCCCTTGAAAAGAATATTAAGAGCGTCGTTTTTGACCGTGGTGGTCATAAGTATCATGGCGCTATAAAAGCACTCGCTGATGCCGCAAGGGCTGAAGGATTAGAGTTTTAAAAGGAGGAGTGTTGAAAATCATGGCTGAAAAAAGAAAACGTATAGATGTTTCTGGTCTTAACTTAAAAGAAAGAGTAGTCAATATAAACAGGGTATGCAAAGTTGTTAAGGGAGGTAAAAGATACAAATTTAGTGCACTCGTAGTAGTGGGAGATGAAGAAAAACATGTAGGAGTGGGAATGGGAAAGGCCAAGGAAGTTCCTGAAGCCATAAGAAAGGGTATCGAAAATGCTAAAAAGAATATGATAGAAGTCAAAAAGGTAGGAACAACTATACCTCATGCTGTTATAGGTGAATTTGGAGCAGCTAAAGTCTTTCTGCGTCCAGCTGCACCTGGAACCGGCGTAATAGCAGGAGGAGCTGTACGTGCAATACTAGAACTTGGAGGGATAAAAGACATACTAACGAAATCAATAGGAAGAACCACCAATCCTATAAACGTAGCTAGAGCTACTATAGAAGCCTTATTACAGCTTAAAACAACAGAAGATATAGAGAGGTTAAGAGGGGGAGTGGCTAAGCAATGAAAACATTAAAAATTAAGTGGGTTAAAAGTTTTGTAGGTTACTCTCAAGATCAGAGAGATACAATAAGAGCGTTAGGCTTTCGAAAGCTTAATCAAGTTATAGAAAAACCTGACATACCTCAAATAAGAGGCATGATCAAAAAAGTCCATCATCTTATTGAAATTGAGGAGGGATAGAAGGTGTTTAAGTTAAATACTCTTTATCCACCAAAAGGAGCAAATAAAAAACCTAAAAGAGTAGGAATTGGAATCGGTTCCGGTCATGGGAAAACTTCATGCAAAGGACATAAAGGACAAAAGGCAAGATCTGGTGGAGGAGTTAGACTTGGTTTCGAAGGGGGACAGACACCTCTTGCTCTTAGAATACCCAAAAGGGGCTTTAATAATGGTCCTTTCAAAAAAGAATATGCTATTATTAACGTTGAAGATCTTAACATATTCGATAATAATCAAGTGGTTACTCCAGAACTTTTACTTGAAAAAGGACTAATTTCCGATATTTTTGATGGTGTTAAAATTCTTGGCAATGGAGAATTGAGGAAAACCCTTTTAGTTAAAGCACACGCATTTAGTAAATCCGCCATAGAAAAGATAGAAAAATCTGGAGGAAAGGCTGAGGTGATATAGTTGTTTGAAGCTATAAGAAACCTCTTTAGGCTTCCAGATCTAAAGTCAAGGATAATTTTTACACTAGCAATCCTATTCATTTATAGACTTGGGGCACACATTCCTACACCGGGGATAGATACAACCGCATTGATGAATCTTTTCTCTAAGGGTGGAATTCTAGGTTTCGTCGATCTATTTGCAGGGGGAGCTCTAAGAAGATTCTCTATTTTTGCATTAGGTGTTGCTCCTTACATAAACTCTGCTATAATAATGCAACTCTTAACAGTAGTGATCCCATATTTAGAAAAGCTTTCTAAAGAAGGAGAAGAAGGGAGGAAAAAAATAACTCAGTATACAAGATATGGAACTGTAATTTTTGCAGCTTTGCAAGCCTTTGGTTTAACCTACTGGCTACAACATTTGGGGGTTTTATACGATACGGGATGGATAGCAAGAGTAACCATAGTTGCTACTGTAACAACAGGCAGTGTGTTTCTAATGTGGTTAGGAGAACAAATTTCAGATAATGGTATAGGAAATGGAATATCTATTATAATCTTTGCTGGAATAGTAGCTCAAATTCCTGAGGGGTTAGCTCAAACTCTCTCTTTAGTAAGCATTGGGGAAATAAGCTTTATAAACTTGATCCTATTTGCTATAATAGCTGTCCTCGTAATTGCCGGGGTTATAGTAGTTCAAGAAGGGCAAAGAAGACTTCCGATTCAGTACGCTAAAAGAATAGTAGGTAGACAAATATATGGCGGCCAAACCACATTCTTACCTTTAAGAGTTAACATGGGTGGCGTTATCCCTATAATTTTTGCATCATCTATACTAATTTTTCCAAATACAATAGCTCAATTTTTACCAGAAAGTTTCCAAGGAATTTTTTCCATATTTAGACCAGGACATCCAATATACATGATTTCTTACGCCTTACTTATAATATTTTTTACATATTTCTATACGGCTGTTATATTTAACCCTGCAGACGTAGCTGAAAACCTCAAAAAGTATGGTGGTTTCATCCCAGGAATAAGACCAGGTAAACCTACCGCTGACTATATAGAAAAAATTCTAGCAAGGGTAACCCTTGGTGGAGCGATATTTTTAACAGGAATAGCTTTACTTCCAGTTATATTAACCAGGTTAGTAAATATAACTACTTTCTACTTTGGAGGAACAGCTTTACTTATAGTCGTCGGAGTTGCTCTTGAGACAGTCCATCAAATTGAGGCTTATCTTATAATGAGACATTATGAAGGCTTTATTAAGCGAACGGGTGGAAAAGAACTCTTTAGATTCTGAACTTACCTTACATTAGGAGGGATAACTTTGAATTTAGTGCTTTTAGGACCGCCAGGAGCAGGGAAAGGAACTTTGGCTTTTATGTTGATGAGGGACTATAATCTTCTTCATATATCTACTGGTGACATGTTAAGAGAAGCAGTTTCTAAAGGTACGGAATTAGGGAAAAAAGCAAACGAATACATGAGAAAAGGTCTACTTGTTCCAGACGAAATAATAATAGAAATGATAAAAGAAAAACTCCTAGAAACTCATAAAAACGGACTCATATTTGATGGTTTTCCAAGAACCATAAATCAAGCAAAGGCTTTAGACATTCTTCTTGAAGAAATAAATGAGAAACTTAAAGCTGTAATCTTATTAAAAATATCAAAAAAAGTAATTCTTGAAAGATTGACTAATAGAAGAGTGTGTTCTAAATGTGGGGCTCTTTATCACTTAAAACACTCTCCTCCAAAACTTGAAAATAAATGTGACATATGTGGTGGAGAACTTTACCAGAGAGAAGATGACAAAGAAGAGACTATCTTAAGGAGAATAAGCGTTTATAAGGATCAAACTGAACCTTTGATAGAATACTATAAAGAAAAAGGGCTTTTGATTGAAATAGATGCAGAACCTCACTTAGAGAAAGTATATGCTGAACTAAAGAGGTGCTTAGAAATTGGTAATTAGTTCCAATAAGGAATTAAATCTTATCTCAGTAGCATGTAGAATAGTAGCCGAAACGCTTATCAGATTAAGCGAATACATAAAGCCAGGTGTAAGCACCCTATACCTTGATAGAGTGGCAGAAAGGTATATCTTAAGCAGAGGGGGATTTCCTGCCTTTAAAGGCTATAAAGGTTATCCAGCCACATTATGCATTTCCATTAATAAAGAAGTAGTACATGGCATACCATCTCATTCTAAAATATTAAAAGAAGGAGATATTGTAAGTATAGATGTCGGAGTCAAATACAAAGGTTACTACGGAGATGGAGCATGGACTTTTCCTGTAGGTGAAATCAACGATGAGGCTAGAAAACTTATAGAAGTTACAAAGTCATCTTTAGATTTGGCCATAAGCATAGCAAAAGCAGGAGTAACCACAGGTGATATAGGAAACGCTATTCAAAGCTACGTAGAATCACACGGCTTTTCCGTTGTAAGGGATTACGCAGGTCACGGAATAGGTAAAGAACTTCACGAGTTCCCTCAACTTCCTAATTTTGGTAAGCCCGGAACAGGTCCAAGATTGGAAGAAGGAATGGTTCTAGCAATAGAACCAATGGTTAACTCGGGGAGTTATGAGGTTGAGGTTCTACCAGATGGTTGGACAGTAGTAACAAAAGATGGCAGTCTTTCTGCTCACTTTGAACATACTATACTTGTTAGGAAGGAGGATTCTTTAATATTAACCAAGATTTAGAAAGCTTAATCGGTAGAGTTGTTATATCTAAAGCTGGAAAGGATAAAGGAAAGCCATTTGTTATAATTGGTGTTGATTTTGAAAATGAAAGGCTTCTTTTGTGCGATGGCCAAAAGAGAAAAATAGAGAATCCCAAAAGAAAAAACTTCATTCATATTCAATTTACTAATTATTATTTAGAAGATGTTAAAAAAAAGCTTCTTAGCGGAGAAACTCTATTTAATTCTACTATAAAAGAGGGATTAAAAAGATTGACCGAAAAAAGGGGAGGTGTGTAAATAATTTATGCCAAAAGATGAAGTAATTGAAGTGATAGGAAAGGTTATTGAGCCCCTCCCTAACGCTATGTTCAGGGTAAAGCTCGAAAATGGGCACGAGGTTTTAGCCCATGTTTCTGGCAAAATGAGGATGAATTTTATAAGAATTTTACCAGGAGATAAAGTTTTAGTTCAGATTTCTCCTTATGATATAACTCGGGGCAGAATTGTATATCGCTATAAGTGAGGAGGTGTATTTTCTTGAAAATCAGAGCTTCTGTTAAACCAAGATGTGAAAAATGTAAGATAGTTAGGCGCAAGGGGCAGATAAGAATCATATGCTCTAATCCCCGCCACAAACAAAAACAAGGATAATTATGAAGGAGGAATGAGAATATGGCAAGAATAGCAGGAGTAGATCTCCCTAAAGATAAGAGGGTAGAAATAGCTTTAACTTATATCTATGGAATAGGTCTTTCGAGGTCCAGAGAAATACTTAAAAATACAGGTGTTAACCCTGATAAGAGAGTAAAAGACCTTACTGAAGAAGAAATAGCTAAAATAAGAGACTTTATTGAAAAAAACTATAAGGTTGAAGGAGAATTACGAAGGGAAGTAGCAATGAACATTAAAAGATTAATTGAAATAGGGTGCTATAGAGGAATAAGGCATAAACTTGGACTACCTGTTAGAGGACAAAGAACAAGAAGCAATGCAAGAACAAGGAAAGGTCCGAGACGCACTGTAGGTGCAAAAAGAAGCAAGTAATTTGTTGAAGAGGAGGGTGTATGTATGGCACAAACTAAATCACGCGGAAAAAGAAAGAAGAAAGAAAAGAAAACAGTACTATCTGGGATTGCTCATATAAAGGCTACTTTTAACAATACCATTGTAGCCATAACAGATAAGGAAGGAAATCTTTTATGTTGGGCAAGTGGAGGAACGGTAGGTTACAAAGGAACAAGAAAATCTACTCCTTATGCTGCTCAGCTAGCAGCTGAACAAGCAGCAAAGAAGGCTATAGATCAATATGGGATGAGAGAAATCGATGTATGTGTTAAAGGACCTGGAGCTGGTAGAGAAGCAGCTATAAGATCTTTGCAAGCTGCAGGATTAGAAATTAAAACTATTAAGGATGTTACTCCTATTCCCCATGATGGTTGTCGTCCTCCATCAAGGCGCAGAGTATAATCCTGAAAGGAGGTTATAACTTTAATGAGTAAGTATATTGGTCCAATATGCAGGTTATGCAGAACTGAGGGGGTCAAGCTATTTTTAAAAGGAGAAAAATGTTCTTCAGATAAGTGTCCCTTATCTAGAAGACCATTCTTTCCCGGAATGCACGGTAGAGAAAGAAAAAGAAAGCTAACAGAATATGGATTAAGACTAAGAGAAAAACAAAAGCTAAAGAAAATATATGGAATGAGAGAAGAGCAGTTTGAGAAATTTTTTGAAATTGCAGCAAAACAAAAGGGAATGACCGGTGACAATCTTTTAAGGTTGCTTGAAAGAAGACTTGATAACATAATTTTCAGACTTGGTTTTGCACCAAGTAGAAGAGCAGCTCGTCAAATTGTTAATCACGGACATATCCTAGTTAATGGTAGAAAGGTCACAGTGCCTTCATATTTAGTTAACCCGGGAGATGTAATAGAAGTAAAACCTAAAAGTAGAGAATCAGAATTATTTAAACACCTTCCTGAATCAGTAAACCCTGCTTCCATTCCTTCTTGGCTTGAAGTTGACATAAATAACTTTAAAGGAAGAGTCGTAAACTTACCCGAAGTAGATCAGATAGACACTGCAAAACTAGTTAATATGCAGTTAGTTGTAGAATTCTACTCCCGTTAGGAGGTTTTAAAGGATGAAACTTTTGACACCTCATATAGAAAGCAGGGTCTTAGACTCAAAATATGGATTATTTATTGTTGAACCCTTAAATAGAGGTTTTGGTAACACTCTAGGTAATGCTTTAAGAAGGGTCCTCCTTTCTTCCCTCTCAGGAGCTGCTGTAACTGCTGTAAGAATAGAGGGAGTTTTACATGAGTTTTCCACGATACCTGGCATAAGAGAGGATGTCATAGAGATCCTCTTCAATGTTAAAAATATTAAATTAAAACTGTATTCTAATGAACCCAAGGTTTTAAGGATAGAAGCTCAGGGAGAGAAAGAAGTAAAAGCAGGCGATATAGAAGCTGATAGCGATATTGAAATAGTAAATCCAGATCACCATATAGCTACACTCGATGAAGGAGCAACCCTGAAGATGGATCTTTATGTAGAAAATGGCATTGGGTATCTCCCTCTCGAAAGAGAAAGGAAGTCAAATTTACCTATTGATTTTCTTCTCATAGATGCTATTTTTAGCCCGGTTACAAAAGTAGCCTATAAAGTCGAAGAAACTCGCTATGAGCAGTTTACTCAGTGTGAAAGACTCACCTTAGAGATCTGGACAGATGGTAGAATATCACCTGAGGAAGCGTTATCTCAAGCAGCAAACATACTTATAGGATACTTCTCAGAGTTTTCTAAAATCCTTCCTGGTACGAGTACCCAAAAAGGAGCTGAAACTCATGAACTTAAGGAAGACAACCTCTTTTCTCTCCCGATAAAAGAGCTTGAGCTTTCTGTTAGATCTGAAAACTGTTTATTGAGAGCAGGTATTAAAACAGTTGGAGAACTTATACAAAAGACACCTGAGGAACTTCTTAAAATAAGGAACTTAGGGAAGAAGTCTTTAATTGAAATCCAAGAAAAGCTTCAAAAGCTTGGTTTAAGTCTTAAAGAAGGAGAAAAATCAAGCGCTAAGGAGGGAGAGTAAGATGCGCCATCGTAAGAAAGGAAGAAAGTTAAGCAGAACCACAAGTCATAGAAAAACATTACTGAGAAATCTTGCTATATCATTGATAATAAATGAAAGGATTATAACCACGGAAGCAAAAGCTAAAGAGCTTAGAAAAGTAGTAGAGAAGCTTATAACTAAAGCAAAAGAGGGTTCTCTTCATATGAGAAGGCAGATAATAGCTTTTATACCTCATAAAGAAGCTGTCCGGAAGTTATTCAACGAAATTGCACCAAGATACAAAGATAGAAATGGCGGTTATACACGAATATTAAAAATAGGAGAGAGAGAAGGAGACTCAGCTTTTATGGCATTAGTAGAACTCCTTAGATGATAAAGCTTCTCAATGTAAGCTTTAGCTATAATGGAAAAGAAATCTTTAAGAATATAAATCTTGAAATAAAAGAAGGAGAATGGATAGCTTTAGTTGGAGCTAATGGTTCTGGTAAAAGTACGCTAATAAAACTTCTTAATGGTATTCTTATACCAAACGAAGGACAAGTCTTAATAGATGATCTAAATACAAAAGAGGAAAAAGCAATATGGGAAATAAGAAAAAGAGTTGGAGTAGTCTTTCAAAATCCAGATACTCAAATAGTAGCTTCTATAGTGGAGGATGATATAGCTTTCGGTCCCGAAAATCTTGGATTACCTCCAGACGAAATAAAAGACAGAGTCGAACAAGTATTAAACATACTAGAGCTTACGGATTTTCGCTTTTCACCTACATATGCTCTTTCAGGAGGGCAGAAGCAAAAGCTTGCCATAGCCGGAATTTTAGCAATGAAACCTAAGTATCTTGTATTAGATGAGCCGACATCTATGCTAGATCCTCCCTCACGAAAGGATATAAATAAAATCTTAAAATTTCTTTATAACAAGGAAAAAATTACTGTCATTTATTCTACCCACAACCCTGAAGAAGTTATTCTTGCTAATAGAGTGATAGCCCTATTTAAGGGAAGTATAGTTTTTGATGGAAAACCCGAGGAATTCTTTTTAGAACCAGAAAGAGTTTGGAATTATGGGGTTAAAATTCCCATTATAACGTATCTATGCTATAAATTAAAGCAACGAGGTCTTAAAGTAAACTTTCCCATATTTGAACCTAAGGAACTAAGTGAAGAATTATGGCGATTGAAGTTAAAAACGTAAGTTTTCATTACGCTATAGGAACACCTTTTGAAAAAAAAGCCTTGTATGATATTTCTTTTAGCCTTGAATATGGAGAAAACCTTGGTATACTTGGTCCTACTGGTTCAGGTAAATCTACTTTAATTCAACTCCTTAATGGTATTTTGCTTCCCACAGATGGAAAGGTTATAATAGACGGGCTTGATACAAGAGACAAAAAAAACGGCCCAAAGATAAGAGAGCTTGTAGGAGTGGTTTTCCAATTTCCAGAAAATCAATTTTTTGAAGATACGGTTTATGATGAAATTGCTTTCGGAGCAAGGAATCTTAAACTTTCAAAGGAAGAAATCCATAAAAGAGTTTTAGAAGCCATTAGGATTTTAGATCTTCCTGAAGACATCTTAAGCAAGTCTCCTTTCGATCTAAGTGGAGGAGAGAAAAGAAAGGTAGCAATAGCAAGCATTTTAGTGAGAAAGCCTAAGTACCTGGTTCTCGATGAACCATTTGCAGGCATGGATTATCCAGGAACTAAGGCACTCCTTAAACTTTTTAAATCCCTACATAGGAAATGCTCTTTAATTATAGTAACTCACACTCTTGATGATCTTCTTAGCTTGGTTGATAAAGTTCTATTCCTGGAAGAAGGAAGAATAAAAGCCTTTGGAGGGATAAGGGAATTAATGAGTATAGAAAACCTAAAAGATTATGTTCCTTTAATTAAGTTTTTAATAGAATTAAATGAGAGAGGATTTTCTTTTTCCACTAATAGCTTTGATTTGGATTCTCTAGAGGAGGAAATTATAAAAAATGTCTTATCTACCTAACTGGGGAATAGGGACATTCATCCCTTTAGATTCTTTAATTCACCGTCTTGATCCACGCGTAAAGATAGTTTCTGTAGTAATTCTTATTATCTTCCTATTCACAGCCAATAGCTTACCTGAACTTATACCTTATCTTGCTCTTTCCTTACTTTTATTTTATTTATCAAAGATCTCCTTTAAAGCTTTAATTAAAAGTCTTAAGCCCATTCTATTTCTCCTTATTTTTGCCCTTATTTTTCAAGTTTTTTTCACGCCAGGGGAAGTTCTATTAAAGATCAGCTTTCTCTCTATAACTAAAGAAGGTTTAAATCTAGCTTTAGTTATAGGTTTGAGGCTTATTCTTCTGGTGCTCCTGACAAATTTGTTAACTTTTACTACATCACCAGTTTCCATAACCGATGGAATAGAAGATCTCTTAAAAATCCTTAAATTTTTCAGAATCCCATCTCATGAGATAGCTATGACGATGAGCATATCTTTAAGATTTATTCCTACTTTGTTTGAGGAAGCTGAAAGAATAATGAAAGCCCAGATGGCAAGGGGAGCAGAATTCGGAACAGGGAAATTTTTTGAAAGAATAAAAGGATACGTACCTCTTGTAATACCTCTTTTTATTGGAGTATTTAGAAAGGCTGAAGAATTAGCAATCGCTATGGAGTCTCGCTGTTATAGAGGAGGAGAGGGAAGGACAAGAATTAAAAAACTCCATCTTGCAGCAAGAGACTACGTAGCAATTATATTTATTTTTATCTTTCTATTTTTGAATATAACACTAAAATGGCTTTAAATAATCTTCTAATCTTATCTTATGATGGCACTCCCTTTTACGGATGGCAAAAACAGCCTAACCTTCCAACAATACAGGGAGAGTTAGAAAAGATTCTTTCAAAAATCTTCGATACCGAGATTAAAATTACTGGCGCAGGCAGAACAGATAAAGGAGTACATGCTTTGAGACAAGTTGCAAACTTCTTCTCTCCCACAGATTTTGATCCCTTAATTTTAAGAAAGGCGTTAAACTCACTTCTACCTGAAGAAATCAGGGTTATAAAGATAATTAAAGGTATATCTCCAAACTTTGACGCGAGAAAAAGTGCTATGTGGAGAGAGTATAAATATTTTATTTATAGAGGAGGAATAATGCTTCCTTTTTTAAACAGATACTGTTACCATCTAAAGAAAAGCTTAAATCTACCCCTCATTAAGAAGTTAAGCTCTCTCTTTGTTGGAACGCACGATTTTTCTGCTTTCTGCGATGATGAGGAAGAGAATAAAAGCAAAATTAGAACAATCTACTCTTTTAATCTCAAAGAAAAAGGAAATTTCCTAATATTCACAATAAGAGCAGATTCTTTCCTAAGGCACATGGTAAGGATAATGCTTTCCACGTTAATAGATATAGCCTTAGGCAAAAAAGAGGAGAAAACATTAGAAAGGGCTTTAAGCTCTGGAGAAAGAAAACTAACATCTGCTGCCTTACCTCCCCAAGGTCTCTGGTTATGGAAAGTGGGTTTTAAACAGGAAGATATTAAAAAATGAGTTATTCTCTTAAAGCTTTCGAATATTTCTCTCCAAAAAGCCTAAACGAAGTTCTTGAAATTTTATGCATAGAAGAAAATGCTGTCGTTTTTGCAGGAGGAACAGATATCTTAATAAAGATAAAAGAAGGAATTATTTCCCCCAAACTTCTATTAGATTTAAAGAAAATAGATGAACTATGGTTATTCTCCTTCGAACATGATAAAGGACTGACAATAGGAGCTACAAATACTCTAAATGAAATTCTAGAATCCCACGTAGTTAAGAAATATTTCCCAATTTTAATTGAGTGTTGTCTAAAAATAGGAAATCACGAGTTAAGAAATAAAGCTACTTTAGTAGGCAATATATGTAGTGATTTCCCAGTAGCAGATTCCCTATTTGCTCTTTTTCTTCACGACGCTGAAGTTGAAATAATATCTAAAGAAGGCAGAAAGAAAGTTGGTTTAAGTGAGCTTTTTAATAACTCTGGAAAACTAAACTTAAAGAAAGAGGAAATCATCACTAAAGTTTTTATCCCCTATAAAGGAGAGTATCATGGAAAGTACTACAGATCTTTGAAGAGATTCTTAGTACCTCGTGCAAGTTTTGGCATAGCTTATATAAAGTCTAAGGATCTTACAAGGATAGCAATAGGCAACATCAGCTCTAAAATAAGTCTGTTTTCCTCTCCAAAAGAATTAAAGGAGACCTTACAAACAGTATATCTTGAGGAAGAAGAATTCCTTTTAATTGAAAAGGTTGTAAAGGAGCTTAAGTAACAATGCAAAAAGTAAAAATAAAACTTAATGGTAATCCCTATGAAATAGAGGTTAAGCCCTACGAAACTTTGCTTGATATTTTGCTTAGACTTGGTATAATATCTAGCCATAAAAGCTGGTGTAACAAAGGAGAATGTGGAAACTGTGTAGTTTTAATTGACGGTAGACCTTTTAACTCTTGTTTGGTTCTTGCTCCAGAAGTTAACGGAAAAGATATACTAACCATTACAAAAGAGTCTAATAGAATGTTATAAACAAGTATAAAGGACGTTTTATCATCTTTAAGATTAAGCTACTTGTTAAATAACTAAAGTTTATCAAAAATTTATTTGTAGGAGGAGATAAAACATGAAAGATTCTACATGTAGAGAAATGATTTATTATATTGATGAAGTTCCTCCATCCTTAGAAAGCATCTTACTGGGCTTTCAACATGTTTTGACTCTTTTTGGAGCTACTATAGCAGTCCCTTTAATCTTAGGAGGAGCTATGGGGTTTAGTTCCGACCAAATGACCATTCTTATAGGAGCAGTTATGATTACAGCCGGAGTTGCTACCTTACTTCAAGTTACGATTGGAACGAGACTTCCTATAGTTCAGAGCATGTCTTTTTCTTTCATAGGACCTATACTATCTATAATCAAACAAACAGGTGGAGGATTAGTTAGCATGCAGTATGTAGCAGGCGCCATAATAAGCGGAAGCTTAGTAGAAATACTTGTGGGGTGGAGCGGTCTTATAGGTAAGATTAGAAGGTGGGTTACTCCTGTTGTTATCGGCCCCGTGATAATAATGATAGGATTATCCCTGTTTAGCGTGGGTGCCCCGAAAGCGGGAACTCACTGGCCAACAGCGTTAGTGGTAATTCTTTCAATATTTCTATTCTCTCAGATATTAAGCCCTAAATATAAGTTTTTTAGGCTATTTCCTGTTCTTTTAGCAATAATAATAGGCTATGCCTTCTGCGCTTTTGGAACCTTCTTAGGAGTATTTCCTAAGGGACATCCATCCCATGTAGATTTCTCCATAATAACTCAATCTCCTTGGATTAGACCTTTCGACAAGTTAGTTTTTCCATGGGGCTTTCCAAAATTCAACTTGGCTTTCTTTCTCACCATACTTGCAGGATACTTGGCTTCAATGATAGAGTCCTTTGGAGATTACTTTTCTTGCTCTTATATGTCAAGAGCCTCCAATCCCACTCCTAAAGTTATAAATAAAGGAATAGCAATCGAAGGTCTTGGATGTCTTCTATCTGGAATATGGGGAGGCTTTGCTACAACTAGTTACTCTGAAAACATAGGCTTAATAGGGTTAACCCGGGTAGCTTCAAGATACGTAGTTGGCATTGGAGGAATGATCCTTATCCTTCTTGGAATATTTAATAAGTTTGGGGCTTGTATTGCAACAATACCAGAGCCTGTTGTAGGAGCTATGTACTGTACAGTTTTTGGGATAATAGCCGCTATAGGAATCCAACAGCTCACAAGGGTTGACATGCAATCTGGCAGAAACCTTCTAGTTGTTGGCTTTACACTGTTTATGGCTTTGAGTTTACCAGCCTATATCGAAGGTGTCCCGGGACTATACCCCCCGAAACCTATAACTTTAGAATGGGCTCCTTGGCTAGCCAACGCTTTGAATGCCATTCTCTCCACAGAAATGGCAGTAGCAGCTATAGTGGGACTACTACTTGATAATCTTATCCCCGGAACAGATAAAGAAAGAGGTCTCGTTGATTGGAAATAAAGGCTTCCCTAAAGAGAGTTATAATGCTATAATAAAGTATGAAGTCAAACTTAATATGCTGACCTTTGGGTGAACGGGAAGACCGGTGAAAATCCGGCACGGCTCCGCCCACGGTAATAGGGGGACGAAAGGCTTAAAAGCCACTGGGGTTATAGCCCTGGGAAGGCAAGCCAAGTAGAATGATCCCTTAAGTCCGGAGACCGGCTCAAAGGTAATAAGAGCTCCTGCGGAGGGAGGAGCGGATGGCTTATATAAAAGCCTGGCTTTTACCTTGGAGTAGGAGCCAGGCTTTAAATTTTATTTCTATTAGGAGGAGAAAACCTTGATAAAGAAGCTTTTTTTGATTCTTTTCATATTTACATTTTTAACTTTTTTCTCATCTGAGATTAAAGCTCAGGTTTTCGAATTAAGTCCAATCGAAGTTTACGACTCTATTATAAACATTCTTGAGGCAGAGCCTTCTTCATATTCGGTTATATTTCCATCAAAATTTGAAGGAGAATTTAAAGATTTAGGAGAATTACTCTCCAAAATACCTGGCATTCATGTAACAAAACTTGGGGGAAGAGGAGCATATACAGTAGTATCCATAAGAGGCAGCACATCCGCCCAAGTTGTTGTATATCTTAACGGCATTTTGTTGAATGCTAGCGGAGAGGGAGCTATTGATATTTCAACAATACCACTTAATGCTATTGAAAGAATAGAAATTTACAGAGGAAGCGTGCCAGCACGTTTTGGAATACCCGGAATAGGGGGGGTAATAAACATAGTTACATTGGAAAAAGCTGACTTTAAAACGTTTAAGACAACTATCGGATCTTTTAGAAGCTTTGCCTTAGAAAATATTACTTCTATAAAAAACGGCTTATTTTCTATAAACCTTGAAACTAGCAAAGGGAACTATCCGTATCATAATGACAATGGGACTCCTTACAATCTTGAAGACGATTACGAAACAAGAAGGCAAAATAATGCTCATAGAATATCAGACATAAAAATATCAAAAGAGATTAGCCAGAATGGAAAGCTATTTTTAAATTACTTTTCCAAACACAAAGGTCTACCTAAACCAGCACCGGGAAGCGATAAAGAAGGAAATATCTCTCACTCCAACCTATCTGACGAAAGATTTATTGCTGAGATATCTAAAGAAATTTCTTTCTCCAATAATCTAAAGGGAGACATCTCTTTATACGGTGTATATTCAGAGCGAGAGTTTTTAAATCCTTATGAAGATGTAGGATGGTATGGTCAAAAACATAACTGGTATAACTCTTATAAGGTCGGAACTCAAGTTTCGCTCAATTACCTAATAAACCAGAATAATTTTTTAGAAGTCTACTTAGATCTTTTTAAAGAGGGACTTAATCCTGGAGGCGATATAGTTAAACAGGGGGAATTTTCTCCTCTCAAGGGAATAAAAACTTACGAAAGAAATATCCTTAGCATTTCTCTTGATTACACGGTTTTAAGGGAAAGATTTTCTATCATTCCTTGGTTTAGATTTCTAAAATCAGATGACAGGTCAGAGAAACTAAATGGTGAAACTCTTTCCTCTTCATCTGAACACCTTTCTTATGGCTTGAGAGTTAAATATGCCTTAAATGAAAACTGGAGTATTAAATTCACATGGGGGATACTAAGCCGAATTCCGAATTTCTATGAAAAATTTGGAGACGGGGCCTTTATAATACCCAATCCTTACCTTGAAAATGAAGAGGGAAAAAATTTTGATTTAAGCTTAGAGTACAGAGGAAGAAACGTGGCAGGATATATAACTTACTTCCAAAGCGACATGGACAACTTGGTTGAATTTATAATGCTTAATCCTAGATTTGGCCGATATATAAACATCAGTGGTGCCAGAATAAAAGGAGTAGAAAGTAGTCTCAGTTATATTCTCAAAAACGGTTGGAGTCTTTCTTTATCCTATACTTATATGGAAACAGAAAGCGAAGTTCCTGGCTATAAGAAAGGAAAACCTTTACCTAATAGACCCGAGCACAATCTAAATTTAAGAGTTGAACGCTCATGGAAAAATTATGAAGCTTTCATAGAGGGAGAACTTACAAGCGAAAATTACTTTGACACCGGAGGTTTAGTGAAATTTAATGATTGGTGGACAGTGAACTTGGGACTTTCTTATAGGTTTTCTGAAAAAGAAAAGCTTACCTTAACCATAAACAATATAACAGATAACCAAAGATTCAGAACTAAGCCTGCTTTTGGTTTTGGTCCCGAAAAAATTGCAGATTATCCCCCTGTTGGAAGAAACTTTTATTTAACCTACATCAAAAACTTTTAATATAAAGGAGGTGATTTTTAAATGGAGCTAAAAAGAAAAACATTTTATTTGCTAATTCTATTTCTCATACTAATACCTCTTTGGGGATGCGTCGGAGTAGGAGAGGGTAATTGGACACCCTCTAATCTCTTTGCCTTAATAGTTGGGGTTGACTCAGGGTATACTAGTGGTAATCTTTCCTCAGTTGACCTTATAGGAGAAAGCTTCCATACCCAAAATATCCTATCAGGCTTTAGCGGAGATACTATAATAAAAACCTTCAAAAAATATGCTTTTATCGTAGAAAGACCATCCTGGGGAACTATACCTTCACCAACCAAAGTTTATGAAGCAGGTAGGTGGGAAAGACCTATAAAGGAATACACACTAGGCAAAAATATATACGATATGGTTTTCCTAGGTGAAGATAAGGCTTACGCTATTCCATGGGGAGAACCTTTTATCCAAAAAATTAATCCATTGACAGGAGAGGAAATTAGGAGGATCGATTTATCTGTATATTCCTATGGTAATGATAATTCACCCAATTCAACTAAAGGCTTAGTTGCTGAAGGGAAGCTGTTTATCATACTCCAGCGATTTGATTCAGGATCTTTCGATTATGCACCTGGAACTGTAGTTATAATTGATCTAGATTCAGATACCATCAAAAGAGCTTTAACTCTTAATGGCAAAAATCCTATGGATATGGAATACCATAATAGAAAAATCTATATAGTTGAAACTGGAAACTATTTTAATCCTAATGATGATATTATAGATGTGATAGACTTGAACAAGGATGACTTAAAAGCTGAAAAGCTATGTGACAACCCACTTAACGATATGGATATATATTCTCTTGAGATAACCGAAAAAGGGGAAGCATATATTTTGGGAGGGGATTGGTATACATGTAAAGTCTTTAAAATTAATCTTCACACTGGAATCTTAGGAAATGAGATTTACGAGGGAGGGTATATCACAAATATAAAATATGATCCTTATTCAAAATACCTATTCATATTGGACAGGGGTAGGGGCAATGGAGATGGAAAGCTCATAATATATGATACAGAGGAAGAAAAAATTATTAAAGAGATACTCGAGGAGAATTTAGGCTATCCTCCCTACTCTATAGATATCTTAGCTTTTGACTAATAAGAAACTTGGAGGGGTTTGAGACTCTTCCCCGCCCGCTCCCCCTGAGGAAAAGGGTCTCTTTCCCCTCCAAACTTACTTATTTATTTAATATATAAGAAATCCTAATCTTTTTCAAGGGAGAGTTATCAACATGGAATGGTTTAACAAAGGTGGGCTTTTAATGTATCCTATTCTCTTATGCTCCATCTTTGCATTTGCTATATTCTTAGAAAGATTTTTCCTTTTAATAAACAAAAAGAAAACAATAGGAGCCTTTAAAAAGGAATTAGAAAGTTTGGTTAAAGAAAAACCTTTTAATGTGAAAGAGCTAAAAGAGATTCTAGATATATTGATAGAGGTAGAAGTTAAAAGATTATCCAGAGGCATAGGTGCTCTAGCTCTAATAGCAAGAGTTAGCACTTTACTTGGCCTTCTTGGAACAGTTTTAGGAATGATTGAGGTTTTTAAAAAGATAGCTGAGGGGAAGCTTGGCGACCCCGAAGCTTTGGCTAGTGGCATATGGGTTGCCCTTTTGACTACCGTATTTGGCTTATCTGTTGCTATCCCGTCAGTATTCATGCATGGTATTCTCTCTTCTTTGGTTTCTAGGAAAGAGGAAGAATTTACAAAATTGGGAGAGGAAATTCTAAAGGACTATCCTAAAAATGAAAGGTAGACTAATTGTCATCCTTATCATATTTTTCTGTCTAAAAACCTCTATATTATGGGGAATCACTATCGAAGGACCATTCAGCTATAGAATAAATCTTGACACTCCTGTAAAAAGAATTGTCTCTCTTTCTCCAGCTATAACAGAAACTTTATTCGCAATAGGAGCCGGAACTAAAATAGTGGGAGCCACTATTTTTGATAACTACCCTGAAAAAGCAAAATTAATACCGCGAGTTGGTGATTTTTCTAACCCAAACTTAGAAAAAATACTTCAACTGAAACCGGACCTTGTTATAGGTATAGTTAACATACACGAAAAACTTCTGATAAAGCTCCTGAATTTAGGCATACCATGTTATGCTTTTAAACTATATACTTCTTTAGAAGAGCTTTACTTATCCATAGACATCTTAGGTAAGTTTACTGGCATGGAAAAGGAAGCAAAAGAGTTAATCAGAAATATAAAAGATGAGTTTAAAATCTTATCAGAGAAAAGCAAGAAACTAGAAAAACGACCACGGGTCTTTCTCGCTATATGGGATTCACCTCTTACCACAGTAAGTAAAAAAAGCTATATTAACGAACTTATCGAGATTGCGGGTGGAGAAAATATAGTTTCTGAAACAGATGTTTTCTTTCCTATTTATAGCTTAGAAAAACTTATCAAAATCTCTCCTGATATAATAATAGTTGCAGAAGGAGAAGGAAGCATGGGAGTAAGTAAGGAACGACTACTTAAGGTTCTAGATGGAAAGGGATTAGAAGCTGTGAAAAAAGGAAATGTATTTGAAATCAATGGAGATATCATTTTCAGACTATCTCCTAGAGTTTTAGAGGGAGCCAGAACCTTATACGAAATCTTTAAAAAATGGTCAGAAAAAGAAGAGTGAAAGAGGAAGAAACTTTTTTAGATCTTACACCACTGATAGATATAATATTTCAACTTATAATATTCTTTGTGCTTACAACAGCCTTTGCTCCCTTCGCTATAAGAGTTGACCTTCCAAAAGCACAATCCTCTCCACTCAAAGAAGAAAGGTCAATAATGATAAATATAACGAAAGACGAAAGGATTTTCTGGAAAAACGAGGAAATCAATATGGAGGAGCTTTTAAGGAGAGTAGAAATTAACAATAAAAATATTGTCTATCTCATAAAAGGAGATAAAGGCGTAAAATATGGTAAGGTAGTAGAGTTATTAGACAAGCTTAAGAAAAAAGGCATAGAAAAGGTGGGATTAGTTGTTGAACCAGAAAGCTAGATTTTCTATATTTTTTCTTTCATCTCTTATATTTCACTTACTTATACTTCAATGTCTCACTTTTCCACGCATTCCTTTAGAAAAAAAAGTATTACAGGTAACCCTCGTCGAGAACACTACAAAACACCTTATAAAGGGAGAAGAGTTTTTAAAAGGCGGTACCACAAAGCATTGGAAAACAGATAAAAGTTTTAATATTCTTTCAGATGTCAAGTTAAGCATTAGAAATATATCTACGAATAAAGCCTTTCTAAACTTAAAAGTTACAGTTAAATCTCAAAACGCTAAATACCAAAAACCTTTCAAAAAAGAGGCAAACAAGATAGCTTCACAAGAAGAAACAAAGGAAAATGTAAAGCAAAGTCTAGAAAGAAGAGAAATTGCTACCACTCAGGAAAGGGAACTGAAATCTGAAAAAGAATCTGAAGAAATGCTATTCATTCCTCCAAAACCTATAAATTCAAGAAAACCAGCTTATCCCTTACTCGCAAGGAAAATGAAATACGAAGGAATAGTAGTTTTAGATATAGAAGTTTTACCTGACGGAAGCGTAGGAGAAGTTAAAATAGTGGAATCTTCAGGGTATGAACTACTTGACAAGGCTGCCTCTGAAGAGGTTAAAAATTGGCAATTTATTCCAGCTTATAGAAATGGTAAACCCGTAAAGAGCATAGTAAGGCAGAAAGTAATTTTCAAACTCAAATGAGGATTAGAAAATTTTCTATCTTTCTTTTTTTACTTTTCACATTATTCTTTTCCTTATATAAAGGCCCTGTAAAGCTTACCTTAGAGGAGATTCTTAACGGATCACCGATATTTTGGCAAGTTAGGCTTCCTCGAACAGTTCACGCTCTTATAGTAGGAGCTTCATTAGCTATATCCGGCTCCGTTTTACAGGCTGTTTTTAGAAATCCATTAGCTGAACCGTACTTTCTTGGTATATCCTCTGGAGCTGCAGTTGGAGCTGCTATAAGCACTCTTTTAAAAACTAACTGGAGCCTTGAATTAACCTCCTTTATAGGAGCTATTCTTTCATTTCTTTTAGTTTACAAGGTTTCTGTTTATAATGGATTTTTGTCCACAGAGAGACTTCTTCTTTCAGGAATTGGTGTAAGCGCTTTTCTCTCCGCCTTAATAGGTTTTTTGCTTTACTTTAAAGGAAATGACTTTCACGGATTATTGTTTTGGCTTTGGGGAAACCTTGGAATCTCCTCATGGAACAACATAATTAGAATCACACCAGTTTTAGTAATATCATCAATATTTATTCTGAGATATTCTCAAGAACTTAATTTAATATTGTGGGGAGATGAACACGCTTCTCAAATGGGAGTGGACTCTATAAAAATTAAGAAGGAACTTGTGATACTTTCTTCCCTTCTAGCAGCTGTTTCTGTATCTTCAAGCGGGATAATAGGCTTTGTAGGGTTAGTAATACCTCATATGGTAAGACTTGTCATCTCTCCCGATCATAGAAAGCTCCTTCCCTTTTCAGCGCTACTAGGAGGGAGCTTTTTGTTATTCACGGACACAATGGCAAGGATATTAATCCCTCCCATTGAAATACCTGTAGGTATAATTACAGCATTGCTGGGTTCACCATTTTTCATATATCTTCTTATAAGAGGAAAGAACAATGCTTCAAGTTAAAGATCTATATGCCGGCTATAATAATAAGGCTATAATAAAAAACATAAACTTTAGCCTAAAAGAGGGGGATATTTTAGTCCTACTGGGGCCTAATGGTTCCGGAAAAAGCACGGTTATAAAGACCATGTCCGGTATTCTTAAACCCTTCAAAGGAAATATCATGTTTAACGATACCGACCTTATATCTCTTAAACCCCGCGATAGGGCAAAGATAATTGCTACTTTGCCACAATCGCTAAGTTTTGATTTTCCTTTTTCAGTTGAGGAGGTAGTTGCTATGGGACGCTATCCCCATCATGGAAAAGGAAAAGAAATAGTAGAATGGGCTATAGAAAGGCTTGACCTTCAAAATCTAAGAAAAAGAAAAATAACATCTTTAAGTGGGGGAGAGTTTAAAAGAGTTGTTATAGCAAAAACCCTAGCCCAATCCTCTAAAATACTCCTTCTTGATGAACCTATGAATAATTTAGATTTAAAACATCAATTTCTTTTATACGACATACTGGTAGAACTGTCAAACAATGGATCTATTATTATCTGCGCACTTCATGATATAAATATAACCTTCGCTTTAGCATCCTCAGTGATGCTTCTAAAAGATGGTGTTCCTTTAGCTTTCGGTCTACCTAAAAGTGTGCTGACTCCTGAACTTTTAGAAGAGGTTTTTCAGATCAAGTTTTCAATTTGTGATAGATGTGGAAGCTTCCTTTCTTCTCATCAACCACAAGATTGTCATTACACCAATGCTAATAATTATTAAAACTGGATTAAGCGTTGAAGTAACCAAGGCAAGAACCCCTATAACTACCCTAAGTAATAAATTGATTTTACCTTTAAAATACCCAGTTACTGCTACTCCAAGCATATACATCATTAAGATGGTTACCGAAAGGAGGAAAAGTATTTTAAGGATTACCATTACATTCCAAGTTTTTATAGTTATTAAGAACATCTCAGGGTTTAGAAAATAAATATACGGCCCTATAAAACCAGCTAGAGCATACCTTACTGAGTTTTTCGAGGTTTGCCAGAAATCTCCTCCAGCAAGAGCGGAACCAGCATAAGAAGCCAAAGCAACTGGAGGAGTAAGATCGGCCAAAATACCAAAGTAAAATACAAAAAAGTGAGCGGCAAGCAAAGCCACAGGTGTACCATAGCCAAGCACTCTTTCCATATATATTCCTCCTGTTTCTGCCACAGCCTTATATACCGCAGGAGCAGCAACAAGAGAAGTTATAACATAATTTGCAGTTGTAGGAACACCCATGCCAAGTATCAAACTAAAAACCATACTCATTATAAGTATCAATATTAAAACGCCACCTGTAAGATCCACAAGCTTATAACCAAGACTTGTTACAAGTCCAGTCATAGTAAGAACTCCTTGGATTAAACCAGCACTCGCAGCCGCAAGCATTATAGATGTACTCGTCCTTCCAGCATCTATCATAGACTCAAAAGTCGCCTTAAACATAGCTTTACCCTGATCGCTTTTAGAAAACCATCCAATCAATAGCGAAAATACAATACCAAATACCCCACTCATAAACAAAACAGATTCTTTTCTGATACCCATATACTTTACTAAAGCTAGGAAACCGATAAAAAGAAAGCTCATGAAAAACTTTTCGTTAAAACTTATGCTTCTCTTATAAGTTAGTCCTGCAATGACAAGAAAAAGCAAGAAAACAAAAAGAACAAAAGAGACAGGCTTAGCAATTTTATCCTCAGTAAACATAAGGAGAGTTGTAAAAAGCAAGATAATAGAATATATCTTTTCGCTTCCTGAGATCTCATCCTTAGATATCCACGCTACCCATATAGCTATACCTAAACAAGATATAGCAGCTATATGAGGAGCTATTCCCCACACAAGAGCAACTGTTATTACAACTATTGGAAGTAAAATA
The DNA here is from genome assembly GCA_025060595.1 of Synergistota bacterium. Taxonomy (NCBI): domain Bacteria; kingdom Thermotogati; phylum Synergistota; species Synergistota bacterium. Next base: position 29,807 of record JANXBX010000007.1, read on the forward strand.
TAAGCTTTTCTCGTAAAGTAAGATAAAGGCATCAGACTTTCCTTTGATACACCTTTTAGCCCCAATCTTTTCGTTTCGAGGTCTATAAATATATATACTCCTGCATAGTACACAATAGCCGGTATAATCGCAGCAATAATAATCTTATTATAAGGAATACCTAAAAACTGAGCCATTATAAAAGCAGCAGCCCCCATTATAGGAGGCATAAGTTGTCCTCCTGTTGAAGCTACAGGTTCCACAGCACCAGCTATTTCTGGAGGATAACCTGCTTTTTTCATTAAAGGTATAGTAAAAGTCCCAGTAGTTAACACATTTGCCACGGAACTACCACTTACAGTTCCCATAAGAGCACTTGACACTACTGCAGACTTAGCAGGCCCACCAGGTTTAGTCCCAAATATGGTTATCATCAACTGAGTCATATAATCGCTTACACCTATCTTTAGTAAAAAGGCTCCAAAGAATATAAAAGCAAAAACATAAATAGTCATAACGAAAAAGGGGGTACCAAAGATACCTTGATCAAGGTAAAGATACTGAACGAATCTTGACCAGTTATAATTGGTATCTTCTATTCCTATAACAAGGAAAACGAGAACTATAGCAGGAAGTATCCATCCCAAGCTTCTTCTTGTAGCCTCTAAGACCAAAGCTATAGCTATAAGACCAAAAGGAATGTCCCATCCAGAAACCTCATAGTAGACTGTAAAGGAAGGATATCTTGCAAACATATAAAACATGCTTGAAAGACTTAAAAGAACTAAGATATAATCAAACCAATGAACTTTCGTCATGTAATCCTCCTTTAATAAAGGAGGGTAAACTAAGAAAGCTATCAAAAGCAACATTCCAAGCACAAAAGCCATTCCTTGCTTATCCTGAAAACCTTGCTGAAGAACACTTACCTCTATTCCCAATTTTGCGAGAAGATCATAAAGATAAAAATGAAACCTAAAGATAAAAAGCACCTCATACACTCCTATCAGAATGGCAGCTAATTTTACTATAAAATCAACTCGAGAAGAGTACTTTCTTGTCCTTTCTATAACAACTGTAATCTTATCTTCTAATTTATCCATTTCACTCCCTCCCAACTAAATATAATGAAAACTAAAGGTTCTTTCCTTAACTTAAACTTGACCTTACCCTCTTTCCTCATTTCTTGAACCAAGTATTTCCCGTCTAACCTTATACTAGGCCTGTTTAAAGGAATAAACCAATAGATCCATTCATTCCCTAAGAAAAGCCTCATCTCTTTGACAAAAAACCCATTTTCTATTCTATTGAAATCAATAGGTTGACCTGCATCAAACTGCTGCCATCTTGATTCTATAGCCCATATGCCATCCCCGGTTACCTTAAACTTATCTATAACCTCTGTTAACGATACACTATGAATATAAGACAGGGTTATTATAACCTCCGAATTAAAGAAGAGGGAACATATATATGTTCCCTCTTCTGTCCTTATCTCTAATAACTTTATAGGTAAAAACAGTAAAGAAGTTATCAAAATTAAGCTTAAGAAAAGCTTAGCGCTTAAGTTCTGCTGGAACCTTAAGACCTTTCTCCTCAAAGAATTTTACAGCCCCTGGATGAAGAGGCACTGTCAAACCCTCGAACGCTTCACTCATCTTTATCTGCTTAGCAAGCTGATGAGCTGTTGCGAGGTCATCAATACTTGTATAAAGTATCCTGGTTAACTCATAGACAACATCAACAGGGAGTTTTTCATCTACAACTAATGTAGCTTTAACAGCTATCGTTTGAACATTTTCATCCATTCCCTTATAAGTTCCTTTAGGAATAGTTGCTCTCACATAGAAAGGATATCCTTGCTCGTGAAGCTTCTTAACTATATCATCAGGAATAGGTATAAGCTTAACAGGAACACTAACAGCTATCATCTCAATTGCAGGTGCAGGATAACCTATTACCGTAAATTCCGCATCAACTTGACCTAAAACTAAGCTTTGAGCTGCTTCCTCAAAAGTCTGATATATCTTATTTACCTTATCCCATAAACCCGCTGCCTTAAGAACTCTCTCAGCTGTTTGAGCAACTCCGCTTCCCGCCGCCCCAACAACAACTCTCTTACCAACAAGATCCTCCAGCTTCTTCAGGCCACTATCCGCTCTTACAACTAACTGTAACGGCTCAGGATAAAGCGTAGCAACTGCCCTTAAATTCTTAACAGGGTTACCTTCAAACTGTGCCATACCCTTAATCGCATAATAGGTAACATCGTTTTGAGCTATACCCACCTGAGCTTCTCCCTTTGCAATAGCTCTTACATTTGCCACACTCGCCCCACTTGTAACTCCCTTGGCAGCCAAAACTTGACTCTTTTGATTAATAACCTTCGCCAACATAGAACCGATAGCAAAATAGACGCTTCCGGGACCGGAACCCGTGTAAATAGTTACTTCAAACTTTTCAGCAGCGATAGAATTAGATATTGGCGATAAAGCTACACATATCAAAGCTAAAATTGCAAGAATTCCTATACCTTTTTTACACATTGTTTTTCACCTCCTATATAATTCTATTAATTTTAAAATAACATTATATGAGAAGAATGTCAAGCACTGTCCATGTTTTCATATCATATACTTTTTTATATCTTCGGGAGAAAATTTACTTGCCATCATACTTATCTCTTGCTGTCCATCTTTCACAACAACGCTATCTATAGAACCCCATGGAGCATCACTATACCTTAAAACAATTCCACAAGCTAGATCAAGAACATGAGATGGAATTTGCTTACCTCTAAGTATTCCTATAGGTCCTGGGTAATATTCTGCCTTCAATATAAAATCACCAGGTAACGCAAGTTTAAGCAAAATCTCATTTTCCTCTAAATTTCTTCCAACTATAAGTTTAACACAATCGCTTAATCTAAAATGCCTTCCATACTTGAGTATCTCAGCATCGAAAATCTTAGCATCTGGATCATAATTCAATAAATCCTTAACCCTTTTCGAGAACGTCGGGTCAGTAAGGATACAACCACCTCCAGGGGAGGGGAAAAAATTAATTCCCCATTCTTTAGCAAGCTCTAACTGCCTTTTTCTTGACCTTCCCATTATATCAAGCAAATTTTCTCTTTTTAACCAACCTTCTCTTTCGGGAAGAGTGGGTAAAAGAAGCTTAGCTGAAAGAGGCCTTACCAATAGATCCCCTAAACCACTATCTCTCGCTATAATTGACATAACTTCTTTCCTCTGAGACATCGGTCTTTCCCCAAGAACTTCACCGGTAACAACAAAATGGGCTTCTATTTCCTCCATGTACCTTTTTGCTTCCTTCAACATCATAATCTTACAATCTATACAAGGATTTACTCCTTTACCTCTTCCATATTTAGGATTCTTAACGAGCTCCCATATTTTTTCATTCACATCTATTATCTTTAGTGAAAGATTCAGCTCCTTAGACACTCTAATAGCTGATTCGCTTTTCCAGAAAATAGAAGAACAAAAGAGAGGATAAATTTCTATATTCTCCCTTTGGAGCAATTTCGCAGCCAGTATACTATCTAATCCTCCCGAAAGAAGTAAAACCGCTTTCACACGCATTAACCAAACTTTCCTGTAAGAAATTCCTCCGTTCTCTTATCTTTAGGAGTGGTGAACATAATTCTCGTAGAGCCAAACTCTATAAGCTCCCCAAGATAAAGAAAAGCAGCATAGTCAGAAACCCTTCCAGCCTGAGCTATATTGTGAGTAACAAGAATAACCGTTACGCTTTTTTTAAGCTCTATCATCAGTTCCTCAATTCTCGATGTAGCTATAGGATCGAGAGCGGAGGTAGGTTCATCTAAAAGAAGAACATCGGGGTTCATTGCTAAAGCCCTCGCTATACACAATCTCTGCTGCTGACCTCCCGAAAGAAAAGTTCCTAATTTATAAAGGTGATCTTTTACCTCATCCCATAAAGCCGCTTTTTTAAGAGAATCTTCAACTATCCTATCCAACTCGCTTCTAGGAAGTTTAATACCATTTAGTTTATATCCAGCTATCACATTATCATATATACTCATAGTAGGAAAGGGATTAGGCCGTTGAAAAACCATTCCTATTTTTCTTCTAACAAGCATAGGATCCATCTTATATATATCTTCACCATGCAAAAGTACCTTGCCTTCTACTCTTGCATTTGGAGAAAGCTCGTGCATACGGTTTAAACATCTAATGAAGGTTGTTTTTCCACAACCAGAAGGTCCCATTATAGCAGTAACTTTATTTTGAGGAAAAGACAATGTTATACCTCTTAAAACCTCTTGATCTCCATAATATGCCTTGAGATTCTCAGTTTTTAAAATCTCGTTTTCCATTTTCTCGTCATCACCCTCGCTATTATACTTAAAATTAAAACCAAGGTGACTAAAAGAAACGAAGCCCCCCATGCTATTTTATGCCACTCTTCATAAGGACTTGTAGCATAGTTAAATATCAACAAAGATAGAGCGCTAATAGGCTTTAAAATACTCAAGGTCAAATATGAACTACCAAAAGCAGTAAAAAGAAGGGGAGCCGTCTCACCCGCAATTCTAGCAATGCCTATTAACGTTCCCGTTAAAATACCGCTCAAACTTGCAGGCAAAATTACTTTTAAAATTGCCCTATAGTAAGGGACACCTAAAGCTAAAGCAGACTCTTTCAAAGGTAGAGGTATTAATTTAATAGTTTCTTCTGTAGACCTCACCACTAATGGCAGCATTATAATAGCTAAGGATAACCCCCCAGCCAAGGCAGAAAAGCCTTTCATAGGCTTAACTACCCATAAGTAAACCACTATACCAATAACTATAGATGGAATACTCTGCAGCACTTCTAAACAAAGTCTCGCTATCCTAGTAACTACGCTTTCTTTTTGCTCAGCCATATAAATTCCAGCTAAAACCCCCAAAGGAACCGATATAAAGCTTGCTACAACTATTAATATCCCAGTCCCTAAAAGCGCATTTAATATACCACCGCCTTCTTCTCCGGGAGGCTTTGGAAGTTCAAAAACAAAATTCCAACTTATTATTTCTATTCCCCTTTGTATTATATAAAAAAGTATAAGAAACAAAGGGATTATAGCTATTAGTGAAAGGAAAATTACAGTAATTTTAAAAACTTTATTTTTAACAAACCTCAGTCTATCATGTTCTATCTTACGCATACCTTCTCTCCGTCACGCTTATCTTTTTAATTATATATCTTCCAACCAAGCTTATAACAGTAGTTATTATAAGAAGAAAGAAACCTATCCCCACTAAAGAAGATAAATGAAGTATTTCTGTAGCCTCAGCAAACTCATTAGCTATAAGACTTGCCATAGTATTTCCTGGAGAAAAAATGCTTGAAGGAATCTCGTTTGAATTACCTATCAGCATCGTTACAGCCATAGTTTCCCCTATCGCTCTTCCAAGGGAAAGCAAAATCCCAGCAAATATTCCTGATCTCGCATAAGGTAGAATAACAAATCTTATAACCTCGTATTTAGTAGCCCCAAGTGAGTAGGCAGCTTCCTTTATATCTGTAGGAACAAGCTCTATTACTTCCCTACCAATAGAAGCAGAGTAGGGAATTATCATAACAGCTAAGACTATCGAAGCAGTAAAAATTCCTACTCCTACTGGTGGAACATTTAAAAATACTTCAATTTTTCTAACAAAGGGAACAAGAACAAATAATCCCCAAAATCCATAAATCACGGATGGAATACCCGCTAGAAGTTCTACTAGATTTTTAAATATCGAAGCTATAAATCCTTCCTTAAGGTATTCTCCCAAAAGAATAGAAATGGAAATGGAAATAGGAACAGATATAATAAGGGCCAAAAAGGATGTTAAAGTAGTTCCGATAAAAAACGGAAGAGCTCCAAAGTTAAGCTTTATCGGATCCCACTCCTTACCAAAGAAGAACTTCAGGCCAAATGCTTTAAGAGAGGGAATAAAATTAATTAACAGCGTTAAAAAGGCCGCTATAAGCAAAATTATAGTAATACACGCTCCCATAAAAACCATTATGTTAAATAGCCGATCCTTCAACACTATTTTTATACCCTCCCATCTTTTTACTACTAATGATTATATAGGTAAAGCCAAAATAAAGCAATTACCCTATGGTTTTAAACTTTTTCATATGCTAAAATTCTTAATATCAAGACTCCTAAGGGAGGCGATCTTACTCATGACTCCTCCAAAAATAGAGAAATATAAGTTTGGAACGATAGTAATCGATGGAATCGAATATAAAAGCGATGTAGTTGTAACCCCAGAAGGTGTTTTTTCTGATTGGTGGAGAATTGAGGGACATAAACTTCACTTTGAAGACATAGAAGAATTCTTGTCAAAGTCGGTTATAGATGTCCTTATCGTTGGTACAGGAGCAAGTGGAATAATGAAAGTAACCGAAGACCTTCTAAAGGAACTTAAAGCAAGAGGAATAGAAGTAATAGCCTTACCATCACAAGAAGCTTGTGAAATTTATAATAAACTCAAAGACAGAAAGAGAGTAATGGGGGTGTTTCACTTAACATGTTAGAAGGTATTAAAAGAGCACTTTTTGCCCTTAGCGACAAAAGTGATTCTGAAAGTTTTGTCAAGTTCTTGCTTGAGAGAAACATAGAAGTTTATGCAACGGAAGGAACAGCCTCATATCTTGAAAAAAATGGCTTAAAAGTTAAAAGACTTTCCCTTCTCACGGGCTTTTCAGACAAATGCGGAGGCAGAGTCAAAACTTTAAACGAGGAGATCTTCTCAAGAATCCTTTGCAGACCAGGAGACCCAGAATTCAAGGAAAAATTCGACATGGTAGTTGTTGATCTCTATCCTTTCAAAAACTTTAAAAGTATAGAAAACATAGATATAGGAGGAGTTTCTTTACTTAGGGCAGCTGCTAAAAACTATGAGCACGTGATAGTAATATGCGACAAGAGAGATTATAAAAACATTATGAAAACTCTTAGCGAAAAAGAAAACCTGTCATTTGAAGAAAGAAAATTCCTTGCCTTTAAGGCTTTTAGAAAAACAATGATCTATGACTTTGAAATTTCCTTATGGCTTTCTCCAGAAAGCGGGGTAATGCCTTTGAGATACGGAGAAAATCCACATCAAAAGGGATTTTTTTACTCTCTATCTGATGGAATGCCTTTTCACTATCAAGGGGATAAGCCCCTATCCTTTAATAACATTCTTGACGCTTACCGAGCTTGGCTCCTTGTAAATGAGTTTAGAGAGCCAGCATGTGCAATAATAAAACATGCCTCTCCTTGCGGAGTCGCTATATCTAAAAACCCTGAAGAAACTTTTATAAAAGCTTTCGAGTGCGACCCGACATCAGCATATGGAGGCATAGTTGCATTTAATTTCCCAATCACTACTGATATTTTGAAACTCATGGAAAACAAGTTTTTTGATCTTATAGTTATACCTGAGTTACCTTCTTTCGATTTGAAAAAGAGATTCTTAGTACCAAAAAGTTGGGACTTAGAATTAGACCTAAAATTAGCCTTTTCAGGAATATTGATCCAGAACCCCGATAAAGAATTTTTCTTACCCAATGGAATAAGTAAAGATGCCACCTTTGCATTTAAAGTTGCCAAGCATCTTTATTCCAACGCCATAGTAATTGCCAAGGACTGCACGACAGTAGGCTTATGTGGAGGACAACCTAGTAGGATATACGCAGTAAAAATAGCTCTCGAAAGAGCTAGAGATAAAGCAAAAGGGGGAGTTTTAGCCAGTGATGGCTTCTTTCCATTTCCAGACAGCATAGAGGAAGCACATCGCTATGAAATAAAAACTATTATCGCTCCAAAGGGTTCTAAAAAAGATGAGGAGGTTAAGAAGAGAGCAGACGAGTTAGGAATAGAGCTTATTTTCGTCGAAGAAAGACATTTCAGACATTAAGCAAAACGGGGGTGAATATTAAAATGATCAGCGATATCGAAATAGCTCGGAGCGTCAAACTACAAAAGATTACTAAAATAGCCTCAAACCTTAAGATACCTGAAGATAAACTTATACCTTATGGATGGTACAAAGCTAAAGTGGATTGGCGTTATCTTAGAGAGCTTAATAACCGAGAGGATGGCAAATTAATAATGGTCACTGCCATAACACCTACTCCTGCAGGTGAAGGGAAAACAACCACAACTATAGGATTAGCCCAGGCTTTGGCTAAACTTAATAAAAAGGCAATGCTATGTATTAGAGAACCTTCTTTAGGACCCTGTTTTGGTATTAAAGGTGGAGCAGCAGGTGGAGGAATGTCCCAGGTCCTCCCGATGGAAGAAATAAATCTCCACTTCACAGGTGATATTCATGCTGTTGGAGCTGCTCATAACCTTCTCTCCGCAATAATAGACAATCACATATATCAGGAAAATTCTCTTAATATTGACCCCCGAAGAGTAAAATGGGGTAGAGTTATAGATATGAATGACAGAGCTCTTCGTAAAATAATAATAGGCCTTGGAGGCCCTGCCCATGGCATTCCTCGCGAAAGCCGATTTGATATAACAGCAGCATCAGAGGTTATGGCTATACTCTGCTTGTCTAAAGATATGGACGAGCTCAAAGAGAGACTAGGAAACATAGTAGTCGCTCAAACCTACGATAGAAAATTTATTAAGGCTAAAGATTTAAGAGCCCAAGGAGCTATGGCCGCCCTTCTAAAGGATGCTTTGAGTCCAAACCTGGTTCAAACTATAGAAGGGGTACCTGCTTTCGTTCATGGCGGACCATTTGCAAATATCGCTCACGGAACAAACAGTATTATAGCCACGAAAATGGCTTTAAAGTTATGCGATTATACAGTTGTTGAAACGGGATTTGCAACTGATCTAGGAGCTGAAAAGTTCTTTAACATAGTTTGCAGGACAGGTGGTTTTAAGCCAGATGCAGTAGTGATCGTAACTACAATCAGAGCTTTAAAAATGCACGGGGGAAAGGCTAAAGAAGAACTTAATAAAGAAGATCTTGAAGCATTAGAAAAGGGATGTGAAAACCTTAAAAAGCATATAGAAAATATAAAGCTTCATGGTCTTCCGGTAGTTGTTGCTCTGAATAAATTCATTTATGATACTTCAGCAGAGATAAAGCTTGTTAGAGAACTGGTCCTATCAGAGGGAGCAAGATTTGCTACCTCTGAAGTATGGGAAAGGGGAGGAGAGGGGGGAATAGAACTAGCTCTGGAAGTTCTCAAAGCAATAGAAGAAGATCCTAACAACTTTAAATACCTATATGAGTTAAACCTACCTATTAAGGAAAAAATTGAAAGGATAGCTAAGTTTATGTATGGAGCAGATGGCGTTGAATACGATAGAAAAGCTGAAGAAGAAATAAGTGAATTAGAAAGGGCAGGCTATAAAGATCTTCCATTGTGTATGGCTAAAACGCAGCTTTCATTATCGGACGACCCTAACTTAAAGGGCAGACCTAGTGGCTTCAAGATAAAGGTTAGAGATGTTCTTCTTTTAGCAGGTGCCGGATTCATAGTCCCAATAGCAGGGGACATAATGACGATGCCAGGCTTGCCTAAGAAACCCGCAGCTGAACTCGTAGATATAGATTCAGAAGGAAATATAAGCGGATTATTTTAACCTTTGAAAAACATATAAAACTTCAAATGTCTTGCTTCTTCACCCATTAATAAAAGGGCACCGAATGGAAAGATAATTCATAGGAACCAGGGGAGGAAGGGTTTTTATTCTTCTATTATTCCTCCCCAAATAACTTGATTTCCTGAATAGAAGGTAGCAACTTGCCCTGGAGTCACGGCTGTAATAGGTTCTTCTAATACTACTTTTACCCTTCCATCCTGAACCGGAACAGCTAATGCTTTAGAAGGAGGAGTATGATATCTAATCTTTACATCTCCCTTAACCTCTTTTTCCTCAGAAAGCCAATTAACTTGTTTCACCTTGAATTCACTTTTGAATAGCTCTTCAAGAGCTCCAAGAACTACTTCATTTCTCTCTGCATTTAAAGCAATTATATACTGTCTAATCCCTGTAGCAACACCAAGTCTCCTTCTTTGCCCTATAGTATAAAGAGCTATTCCCTCATGCTCTCCCAAAATTTTTCCAGAGATATCTCTTATAACACCTTTCTTTAACTTATCCTTAAGTTTATCCTTTATAAACTCCCTAAAGTTCCCTTCTATGAAACAAATATCCTGACTTCCCCGAGGACTTATAATATCAGCTATCCCTAAATCTTGAGCCTTTTTTAAGACCCACTCACGTGTCTTCTCCCCTAAAGGGAAAATTGCCTTTTCAAGTAATTCCCTATCTACAAGAGAAAGGAAATAAGATTGATCTTTTTTAGGGTCCTTACCTTTAAATAAACCGAATGGAAACCTTTTAACTATAGCATAATGTCCCGTAGCTATATAACTTGCTCCTAGCGATTCTGCTAATTCCCAAAGCTTTAAAAACTTTATCCTACGATTACATATAGCACAGGGATTTGGTGTCCTTCCCTCGAGGTATTCCCCTAAAAAATAATCTATAACTTCAGTTTTAAATAAAGAGGTTAAATCAATTTCCAATAAGTTTATACCTAACCTACTAGCTATTTTTCTTGCTTTCTCAGAGGAGTGATTCTCGCTCAGGATGAAATTCACTCCCACAACATCATAGCCTTGCTCCTTAAGAAGAAAAGCAGAAACAGCGCTATCCACTCCTCCACTAAGCCCTATAACCACTTTCTCCGTCATCTTCATAACTCTATTAGATAAACTTCTCCCTCCAGAGTATCTATCATCATTAACCTATTCACCAGGGATTTCCCAACACCAAACAATATCTTAATAACTTCACAAACTTCATATCCGGCCACTATAGCCACAACCGGAACGATAGCAGGTATAACCTCAGGAGTTTTTGCCCCTTCAGGATAAAGCTTTTCCAAAACGCTATCATCTTTAATAACACAAACTCTTCCCCACCACCCATGTACAGCTCCATGAACTAAAGGTATCCCAAGTTTTGAAACTGATTTTATAAGAATCCTCCTTGAGGGAATATTATCCAAAGCATCTACAACAACATTCGCCCCCAATATAAGCCTATCTACGTTTTCCTCAGAGAGCTTTTCTCTAATAGGAATTAACTGAACCTCAGGATTTATCTCCTGAACTCTCTTCAAAGCCTCTTCCACCTTAGGTCTACCAAGGTTATCTAACCTTGAAAGTATTTGCCTATTGAGATTGCTCTCCTCAAATACTTCTGGATCTATGGCTATTATTTTACCAACTCCCAATCTTGCAAGGCTTTCTATGACAAATCCCCCTAATCCACCACATCCTACCACTGCAACAACACTTTTCCTCAGCTTATTCTGTCCTTCCTCTCCCCACAAGACAACTTGTCTCGAATATATTTTGTCCAGCAAAGCCTTTCCCTCCCACACGTTAAGCTAAAAACTGCTTAAATTATACACTCCTCTAAACACTTTTAAAAGACCTTGACAAAAACAAAGAAGAGTGCTATCCTTTTTGAAGGAAAAGTTACATTTTTTAAATTAAAAAGAAGAGGATTTTTCTTCAAATGGTTGGATTAATAGAGCAACTAAGAGAAAATCAAGAAAAGTTTACATCTGCTCAAAGAAAATTAGCTAAGTTTCTATTAGAAAACCTTGAAAAGGTAGCTTTTATGTCTACTTCCACCTTAGCAAGAATGGCAGGTGTTAGTGAAGCCACAGTCATTAGATTTTCCCAACTCGTTGGGTACAAGGGATTTCCAGAACTTAAAGAAGCCTTAAGAGAAATAGTTCTTAGAAGATTAGACACATCTAAGAGATTAAGTGATTATATCAAAACAGAGGAAGGAGACCATATATTACTCAAAATTCTCAAAAAAGAGAAAGCTATTCTCGATTTACTTATAGAAACAGCATCCGTAAACGACTTTGAAAAAGTTGTAGATGCCATAGAAAAGGCAAAAAGAATATTCATCATATCCCATAGAAGTGTCTATGCAATAGGTTATTACCTCAGCTTTTATCTTAATCTCTTAGGATATCAAAATTTCCTTCTCAAAGGAAAGGAATTATCTTACGAGCTCCTTTCATCTTCTAAAGAGGGAGACTTAGCAATAGCTATTACTTTCCCCAGATATTCCGCAGAAACGGTCGAGCTTTTCTCTTTCGCAGTTCAAAGAAATATAGAAACAATAGCCATTACCGATGATTACCTTTCTCCCATAGCCTCTAAAGCATCATATGTTTTATCCGTCCCAACGGATTTTATCTCCTTTGTTGATTCTCTTACAGCTCCAATGAGCTTAATTAATGCTATTATAGTTGCTCTGAGCTTGAAAAAGCCAGAAGAATATAAAGCAAGACTTGAAAATCTTGAAAAAATTTGGAAAAGCAAGAATATATACTGGCAAGAAAAGATAAAGGAGGCAGAAGAAGATGAAAAATGATTTTGTTTTCTACAGAGATTTCAAGCATTACCATCCAATAGTCGAAAGAGGCGAAGGGATATACATATATGACAAAAACGGTAAAAAATATATAGATGCTTGCTCAGGAGCTCTCGTTTCCAACTTAGGACATGGCATAAAAGAAATAGCTGAAGCTATATATGAACAAGCTCAAAAAATAGCCTTTGCCCATCTTTCAATGCTCGTTAGTGAACCAGCTATAGAACTAGCTCTTTTACTTAAAGATCTCGCTCCTGGAGATTTAAACTATACCTGGTTCGTATCTGGTGGTTCCGAAGCTGTAGAATCTGCTATAAAGCTCGCTCGTCAATATTTCTTAGAAAGAGACAGTGAAAAAAGCTCTAAGTATAAAATAATAGGGAGATGGAACTCCTTCCACGGAAACACTCTCGGAGCTTTAGCTATAGGCGGACACATTTCAAGAAGAAAGCCCTATATCCCTATGTTCATGGAGTTCCCACATATAAATCCCCACTACTGCTATCGCTGTCCATTTAAGCTAGAATATCCCTCCTGTGATTTAAGATGTGCTTTCGAGCTAGAAGATGTAGTAAAGAGAGAAGGGGCCCAGTACATCGCTGCCTTCATAGCAGAACCTGTAGTTGGCGCTACCGTTGGAGCTTTAGTCCCTCCACCAGAGTATTGGCCTATAGTGAGAGAAATATGTGATAAATACGATATTCTTTTAATAGCAGATGAGGTTATGACAGGGCTTGGTAGGACAGGTGAAAACTTTGCTGTAAACCACTGGAAAGTAATCCCTGATATGATAGTTTTAGGGAAAGGGATGTCGGCAGGATATAGTCCATTAGCTGGAGTTATAGTAAGCGAAAAGATTACCGAAACAATCAAGAAAGGTAGTGGAAGATTTATTCATGGTCACACTTACGGAGGAAACCCTCTATCCTGTGCTACAGGTGTTGCAGTACTCAAGTACATTCTTAAACACAATTTAATAGAAAACGTTAAAAACATGGGAGCTTATTTAGAAACTCTTTTAAGAAAAGATCTCTGCGAGATTCCTATAATTGGTGACATTAGAGGTATAGGACTGATGTGGGGAATAGAAATAGTTAAGGATAAAAACACTAAGGAACCTTTTCCAAGATCAGTAAATGCAATATCGAAAGTAACTAACATTCTTACTGAAATGGGTCTATTAGTTTACCCAGGAAGTGGAGCTGCAGACGGTATAAGAGGAGATCATTTCATGATAGCTCCTCCATTCACCTTGAAAGAGGAAGAAGCCATTGAAATAGTCCATCTATTAAGAGAAGGCCTGAAAAAGGCTTCCGAGATCTTATTAAGGGAGTGATTGTTAATATGGGTTCTTATTTTAAACCTATAATGACTCCAGATGAAGCTGTTAAAGATATTTTTGATGGAGCAACTATAATGATAGGAGGATTCAATGTAGGTGGGATTCCTTATTCCTTAGTCGAAGCTCTGCTTAGAAAAGGAGTTAAAAATCTAACATTGATATGTAATGACACAGCTTATGAAGATGTGGGACATGGCAAACTCATAGCAAATGGTCAAGTCAAAAAGGTAATCGCTTCCCATATAGGACTAAATAAAATGACTCAAAAGCTATATAATGAAGGTCTTTTAGAAGTGGAATTTGTTCCCCAAGGCACTCTTGCTGAAAGAATAAGAGCAGGCGGCTTCGGTCTTGGAGGAGTACTTACACCTACAGGCATTGGAACCTTAGCAGAAAAAGGAAAACAAGTTTTAGAAATAAATGGCAAAAAATATATTCTTGAGCTCCCCTTACGTGCCGATTTCTCCTTAATAAAAGCAAAGAAAGCCGACAAGATAGGAAACCTTTGGTACTGGGGAAATGCAAGAAACTTCAATCCACTTATGGCAGCAGCTGCTGACATAGTTATAGCCGAGGTAGAGATTCTCGTAAATGTTGGAGAAATTGATCCAAATGACGTTCACACACCGGGAATACTAGTAGATAGATTGGTAATATCTGGAGGTGAGTAGTATTGATACCCAATATACCTGAAGAAGAAGCCAAAATAAGGATAGCAAAAAGAATAGCTAAAGAATTTAAAGATGGGGATGTGGTTAACCTTGGAATAGGTATACCATCTCTTGTGGCTGATTATATTCCCAAAGATATTCACGTAATATTTCACACAGAAAATGGTATGCTTGGTGCTGGCCCTAAAGTTAAAGAGGAAGAAGGAACGATAGATATTATAGGAGCTGGAGGAGTGAAAATTACCGTTCTTCCAGGCGGCTCTTTTTTTAGTAGTGATATTTCTTTTGGATTAATTCGTGGAGGACATATAGATATAACAGTATTAGGAACATTAGAAGTAGACGAAGAGGGAAATCTTGCAAATTGGATGATCCCAGGAAAACTCACTCCCGGCATGGGAGGAGCAATGGATCTTGTAACGGGATCGAAAAAGGTTTTTGTGGCAACATTACATACAGCTAAAGGAAAACCGAAAATAGTAAAGAGATGTTCACTACCTTTAACAGGACAAAAAGTCGTAAGCAAGATATTTACTGAATTAGCAGTCTTTGAGGTTACAAAGAAAGGTTTAGTCCTCGAAGAAATCGCTCCAGATGTCGACTTAAAAACACTAAGAGAAATCACAGAACCAGATTTCAAAGTTAAGGAACCACTTAAAATAATGGAGGTATGATGAAAATGAGTAGGGTAGTCATACTTTCAGCAGTTAGAACTCCAGGAGGGAGGTTTGGAGGTTCTCTATCATCTTTCACAGCAGCGGAGCTAGGAGCTATTGCTATTAGGGAAGCCATTATAAGAGCAAATATACCTATTGAAGTAATTGGAGAAGTAATAATGGGCAACGCCTGGCAAGCAGGGGTTGGACCTAATGTAGCAAGAATAAGCGCAATCTTCGCAGGGCTACCTGAAAGCGTATCAGCCTTTACGGTTAATAAAAGATGCGGTTCCGGTTTAAAAGCAGTAATGCTTGGAGCCGATGCTATATTATTAGGAAGGGAAAAGGTAGTGGTAGCAGGAGGAACAGAAGCAACAAGTCAGGTCCCCTATATACTTCAAGGTGCAAGATGGGGATACAAGATGGGTCATCAAGAAATATACGATGCCCTTCACAAAGATGGTTTCTTCTGTCCTATGGCTAATATGATGATGGGAGCCACAGCAGAAATCTTGGTTCAAGAATACAATATATCTCGAAGAGAACAAGATGAATACGCTCTGGAATCACACAGAAGAGCTATACACGCTATTGACTCTGGAAAATTTAATGAAGAAATCGTTCCAGTAGAAGTTAAAGACAAAACAGGCACCTTTTTATTTAAACAAGATGAAATTCCTCGCAGAGATACCTCTCTTGAAAAACTTGCAAAACTTCCTCCTGTGTTTAAAGAAAACGGTACTATTACTGCTGGAACAAGCTCTGCTTTATGCGATGCGGCAGCAGCCGTTGTCCTAGCTGATGAAGACTGGGCAAAAGCCGAGGGCTTAAAACCTTTAGCAAGAATACTTTCATATACAAGTATCGGAATAGCACCAGATCACATGGGATTAGGTCCTGTAAAAGCTGTTCCTAAAGCACTATCATTAGCAGGTATCTCTTTAAAAGATATAGATTTAATAGAACTTAACGAAGCATTTGCAGCCCAAGTAATAGCTGTAGAAAGGGAACTTGGCTTAGATCACACAAAAGTAAATATACACGGAGGAGCAATAGCACTAGGACATCCTATTGGAGCAACAGGATCTAAAATTCTGACAACTTTAATCCATGCCCTTAAAACTTATGACAAGCAATTTGGTCTTGTGACTCTTTGTATAGGTGGAGGACAAGGTATTGCTATGGTGATCGAAAGATTATAATATTTCTATTTTTAAACTCTCGCTCATCTCTTTCAAAGCCCATTTGTGTTTTTCCTCTGTTATACTTGCACACCCATCCTTATAAACCTTAACTGGATAACCTAACATCTTGGCATGAGCGCTCGTATAGAGAACACATATATTTGTTAAAACCCCAACAACGTATATTTCATTTATTTTTTCCTTTTCAAGAATATCTTTAAGCTGAGTTTCTATAAAGCCATCATAAGTTTTCTTTTCTACCAAGATATCCTCGGGTTGAGGTGCAATCTCATCTATAACTTTAGCCCCCCAACTTCCCTTACTTGCATGAGGAGGCCAATCCTTAAATTCTTTATCATCTTCAGAATGAGCATCACATATGTAAAATACTTTTCCTTCCTTCCTAAACTCATGAACCCTTTCTTTAATAAAGGGGACTATCCTCCTACCAGATTCACCAATATAGAGCTTCCCAGCAGGGTTTACAAAATCATTAAGCATGTCAATTACAAATAAAGCTTTCATCTTCCTCACCCCCTTTATTAAGCATAATAGATATAAGTTTATAGAGCTCTTTCTCTTCTAAGAAAGAGACGAGAAAGAGCTCTATTTCCCACTTTCCAGGAGATACTTCCTCTATCTCTGAAACTTTTAAGGGAAGAACGCCAAAAAGGTGAATATTTTCTAATAAAAACTTTATTTTCTTATAACTATCTACCTTTAGACTTACCAGGCGAATATGGGAAAACTTTCGCAAATTTCCTTAACCCTACTTTTAACTAAAGAAAGCTCCCTTTCATTATATCTATTTTTAATCGCTCTATATATAAGATCAGCAATCTCCTCCATTTCTTTAGTTCCCATGCCTCTTGTTGTCAAAGCTGGTGTTCCTAATCTTATTCCACTTGTTATAAATGGAGAATTAGGATCGTAAGGAATCATATTCTTATTTACAGTAATTCCCACACTCTCTAAGAGTTTTTCAGCTTCTCTTCCGGTTATATTAAAATTTCTTAGGTCAATCAATATTAAATGATTATCCGTACCTCCACTTACAAGCCTAAAACCTCTATCTTTAAGAGACTTCGCAAGAACCTTAGCATTCTCAACTATTTTTTGAGCATACTCCTTAAAGCTAGAAGTTGACGCCTCAAGGAAGCACACCGCTTTTGCCGCTATCACATGCATTAATGGCCCGCCTTGTATACCTGGGAAAACCATCTTATCTATTTGAGAAGCATATTCTCCTTTACACAAAATAAAAGCACCTCGTGGTCCCCTCAGGGTTTTGTGAGTTGTAGAAGTAATAAAGTCAGAATGAGTTACAGGGTTAGGATGAACGCCACCTGCTACTAAGCCAGCTATATGAGCCATATCAACCATAAGATAAGCATTTACAGCATCAGCTATCTCCTTAAACTTTTTAAAGTCTATTACTCTAGGATAGGCACTTGCTCCCGCAACTATAAGCTTTGGTCTTTCTTTTTCTGCTAATTTATAAATTTCCTCATAGTTTAACAATTCCGTTTCCCTATCTACACCATAATGAACAACCTCATAGAATATCCCTGAAAAGTTAACAGGACTCCCATGAGAAAGGTGTCCTCCATGAGCCAGATTCATCGCCATCAGCTTCTCTCCAGGCTTTAAAAATGCAAAATAAACTGCCATATTAGCTTGCGTTCCACAATGAGGTTGAACATTAGCATGCTCAGCACCAAAAAGCTCACAAACTCTCCTTTTTGCTATTTCTTCAATCCTTTCTACATATTCACAACCACCGTAATACTTCTTACCAGGATATCCCTCAGCATACTTATTTGTTAAAACCGATCCCTGAGCCTCAAGTATCGCTAAAGAAACAAAGTTCTCACTTGGGATAAGCTCAAGATGCTCCTTTTGTCTCCTCTCTTCACTAGCTATAAGAGACGCTATCTCTGGATCTACCTTCGCAATAAAATTCATCACTTACCTCCTCTCTACTTTTAAGATTTCTTTTATTAACCTTATAGCATCCTCAGGAGAGGATGCTTCATATATCCCTTTAGCCTCGAAGCCTCTCCTTTTAAGTTCCCAACCAGCCAAACTTACAACAGGTTTTTCAAGCCTTAAACCTATTGCAATTTCACTCAGGGTCCCATATTCCCCTTCAAAGGCTACTAATATATCTGATGCCTGCGCTATAATGAAATTTCTAAAATGACCTAAAGCTGTTGGAATAGCGTAAGTTAAATATGGATTTCCTTCATCACGAGAAGAACCGGGAAGTATCCCTATCACTACACCTCCCTCTTGATACACCCCTTTAGCCACTGCTTCCATTATTCCCCCTCTTCCACCACAAAGCGTAACCCACCCTTCTCTAGCTATTAACCTGCCCATTTTAATTGCAGAGTCTTCAACATCTTGGCTAAGATTATAACCTCCACCAATCACTCCCACATAAAGCTTCTTTTCCAAAACCATCCCCCCTTTTCTCCTAATTTTATCATATATAAAAGCTTTATCTTCTAATTATAAAGCAAACCTTTTAGTTTCTCTACAATGCGTGTCTTTGTTTTCTATATCTTGTGGTATATACTAAAGAAGATCCTAGATATTGGGGGTTGTTAAATGAAGTGCCCTTTTTGTGGAGAACCGGAAAGTAAAGTTATAGATTCAAGACCTGTTGAAGATGGATCAGTTATAAGGAGGAGAAGAGAGTGCTTAAAATGCACAAAGAGATTTACTACTTATGAAAGAATAGAATCTCACTCTATACTTGTTATAAAGAAAGATGGAAGAAGAGAGATGTTTGACAGAGAAAAAATAATAAGAGGACTTTTAAAAGCCTGTGAAAAGCGTCCTGTATCAAGGGAAAAAATCGAGGAAATAGCTGATGGAATAGAAGCAGAATTGAGATCTGAAGGAAGAAAAGAAATAACAAGTAAGGAAATAGGGGAGAGAGTTATAGAGGCTCTTAAAGAACTTGATAAGGTAGCTTACGTTAGATTCGCTTCCGTTTATAGAGAATTTACAGATTTAACACATTTTATAAAGGAGCTAGAAAACCTATTGAATAAAACCATAGAGATAAAGGAGGCGAAGAGGAATGGTAAAGAACCTTAACCTCTTCGAATTTGGTGAAACAACAGATAAAGCGCTGCTTGTTGAGGCAATATCAAGAGAGGAAACTAGCTCTTGGGATCCTAGAAAAATATACGAGGCTCTCATAAGAGAAGCAAAAGTAGAGCCTTTGATAGCTCACCAAATAACGAAAGAGGTAGAAGAAATTTTGTTAAACAGCGGAATAAAACGTACAACAACCGCTTTTATAAGAGAACTTGTAAATGTAAAGCTTTTTGAGCATGGTTTACCTGGAAGAATAATGGACCATGCCCGCGTTGGTATGCCAATATATGACGTAGAAGAGGTTATATTCTTCCCAAACAAGGAAAACTCTAACACGTCTCATAATCCAGAATCCATAAACTTAACTATAGCTGAAACTATATTAAAAGAATACGCTCTAAAAAAGGTATTCTCCCCTGATGTTGCTGACGCTCATCTTGAAGGAGATATTCATATTCATGACCTTGGCATGATAAATAGACCATACTGTTCTGGTCAATCCCCAGCATACGTCGTTAAGTTTGGCTTAAATATCCCCTCTATTACTTCTGTTTCTTACCCAGCTCGCCATGCAGAAGTTCTACTTGCTCATCTTTTGAAGATGACCTCCGTTCTTCAAAATCACTTTGCGGGAGCAATAGGTTGGGATGCAGTTAATATGTTTTTTGCTCCATTCATCGAAGGCAGATCAGATAAAGAGGTCAAACAATTAGCTCAGATGTTAATCTTTGAATTTAATCAACTTGCAGGTGGAAGAGGAGGCCAGGTGGCCTTTACAGATATAAACCTCTATTGGGAGATTCCAGCTCACTTTAAAGATGTTCCAGCTTTAGGACCAGGTGGAAAACTTACCGATAAAACTTACGGAGAGTACTTGAAAGAATCTCAAAGGTTTCTAAAGGCATTATTTGAAGTATATCTCGAAGGAGATGCTCAGGGTAAACCTTTCTTTTTCCCCAAACCACTCCTTCACATAACTGAGGAATTTTTTAAAACCCCTGGGTGGGAAGAATTCTTAGAACTTGCATGCGAAGTTGCATCTGAAAAAGGAAATACCTATTTCGTATTTGACAGAGGAGGACAAGCTAAACTCTCAGAATGCTGTCGACTTCAGTTCGAATTAACTGAAGAGGACTTGAGAGAAGCGTCTACTCCCTGGAAAATGAGATTTTCAGCACTCCAAAATGTAACTATAAACCTCCCGAGGATAGCCTACAAAGCCAAAACGCAGGAAGAGATCTTCAAAGGAATAGATAAAGCTATGGAGCTTGCCATCTTGGCACACCTTCAAAAAAGGGACTTCATTAAGAAACTCTTAAGCTTGGGAATAGTAAGTCCATTAACACTTTTACTAATAAACCATGATGGAGAACCCTATCTCCGTTGGAATAAGGTCTCCTTCCTAATAGGACTTCTAGGATTAAACGAAGCAGTACAATATTGGACAGGTAAGGAACTTCACGAATCTGAGGAGGCTTATAAACTGGGACTTACAATAGTAAACTATATGTCATTAAAATGTCAAGAGCTAGGCCAAAAGTTTAACCTGAGACTCGTTCTTGAGCAAACACCTGCAGAATCTACCGCTTATCGCCTTGCTCGCCTTGACTTAAAACACTATCCTGATAAAGCTTCAAGGGTTGTTAAAGGAAGTATTCATGATGGGGGGGTTTATTACACGAACTCTACGCACCTAAATTATTCAGCAGACATTAACCCAATAGAAAGGGTTATAAAGGAAGGGGAATTTCATCCGCTTATAAAAGCAGGAGCTATAACTCACATCTGGATGGGTGAATACAAACCAAATCCGAAAGCCTTAGCCAAATTTGTAGAGAAAACATTTAGAAATAGTCAAAATACCCAGATAGCCTTTTCTCCAGAATTTACTATATGTCTAGACTGTGGGAAAACCTCAAGAGGCTTAAATGAATTCTGCCCCTACTGTAGATCCAAAAACATAGATGGTATAACAAGAATAACCGGATACTTTACAAGAACATCAAGCTGGAACAAAGGTAAGAAAGCGGAATTAAAAGATAGAAGGAGGCTCAAAATAGCTTGAGTATAAAGGTTGCGACTTGGCTTGAAACAAGCTTTATAGATTGGGACGGCAATATAACAGCAGTACTTTTCACACCAGGCTGTAATTTCCGCTGCCCCTTCTGTCATAATCACGAAATAGTCTTTTACAAAGGAGAAGGAGCTCCCTTAGAAGAAGTTTTAGAATCTTTAGAAAAATACAAAGAATGGTTGGATGGCATAGTAATAAGCGGAGGAGAACCGACTATACATGAAATGTTACCAGATGCTATCAAAATGATAAAAGAAAAGGGATGGAAAGTTAAGCTTGACACAAATGGTTCTAATCCTGAAATGATCGAATTGCTTCTTAAAGAACAATTGGTAGATTATATAGCGATGGATATTAAAACTTCTTTTGACAAATATGAAAAGGTTACCGGAGTGAAGGTTAATAAAGAAGCAATCTTAAGAAGTATAAAAATATTACTTCCATTAGAAGGAAAAGTGGAATTTAGAACAACAGTAGTGCCTCATGCTGTTAGCGCTGAAGATATTCGAGAAATAAGAAAAATTATAGGAAGTAGGGCAAAATACGTACTTCAAGCTTTCTCCCCAGAAAACACTAGCAATCCCTTTTTTAAAAATCTTAAACCTTACAAAGCTTGCGAAGTTCGCCTTTGGGACAAAAATGCTATACTCCGAGGATTTAAAGATTAGATATATAATATAACTTCACTCTGGTTCTCTTCCCGTCCTCGCATTATTTCCCTGAAATGTTGGCCAGTTAGACTGAGAACTGCTCGTTTTCACACAATAAAGTTTTCCACTAACAGTTCCTACAAAAAGCCTTTCCCCTTTTGCCACAGGAGATGAATAAGCTACATTATCTAATTCAAGACTCCACCTTTTCTCACCGCTTGAAGTCTCGATACAATAAAGCTTACCTTTTAAATCAACAAAATAAATATATCCAGCCGTAGGACATAGCGAAGAAGGATATCCTCCATCAGCTTTATAAGACCAAATAATGCTTCCTCTTTTAGGGCTTATAGCATATAAGCTACCATCTGATAGAGATAAGAGAACTTTATTATCGCTATAAGAAGGGGGAGAAACTATTTTTTTGTTAAATGAAACTTCCCACAATTTTGCTCCATCATCAAGGTCTAAACAATAAAGCTTTCCTGAAGATGTAGCTACATATACTTGACTATTATCATCTATACACACTTCTAGTTCCACAGGAGCATCCGAATCAAAATTCCATAAAACCTCACCATTAGAAACACTTATACAGTAAACCTTCCCCAAAGAAGAACCTATAACAAGTTTCCCTTTTTCTATAGCTGGAGATGCATATAAAGCTCCTTCTAACTTCTTAAGCCAAACAGGGTTTCCGTCTAGAGAAAATGCATATATACTACCATCTGTACTTGCAAAAAACATTTTATTCTCATATAAGGCAGGGGATGAGGTCAATGGAGAAGAAACCTCTTTTTCCCAAATCCTACTACCGTTATCCAAACTTAAACAATAAATTTTACCCTTTGTCAACGCAGAAGAGGTTATAAAAACTCTTCCACTCGCCATAAGAGGTGTTGAAAAAATAGTTTCATCCTCGCTTAGCTCTACTCTCCAAACCACTCTACCATCCACATCAAGACAAACAACCAACCCTTCTAAACCATTAATAACTATTTTATTCCCATCTATGCTTGGAGAAGAGTATACTGAAAAACCTAAAGAGTAGCTCCATATTTCTTCCCCTTCTTCCTCTTCTTCACAAGCATGTAAGCTAAGACATAAAACCACTATTAGAAGAAGTAATAGTTTTTTCAAGATTTTCCCTCATCTCCTTTTTCTTTTGAAAGCTTTCTAAAAGTTTTTTCAAGTTGAAGAAAAACTAAAAAAGATAAAAGAACTAAATTAACTATCAAAAGACTAATTATCTTAAACTGGGTTCCTTTGGAATTCTCAAACTCTCTTTTGGAGAGTTCAGTAAGCTTTCTAAGCTCTTCTCCCGCCGATATCAAATGATCCTTAAGAGCCTGAGCCTCCTTTGTCAGATCTTCAACATTTTTAAACACCACCATGGCTCTTCTCATTACAGTAGTGAGAAAATCAAGTTTACTTAGAAACTCTTCCCTTACAAACTTACTTTCCTCATCCAACCTCTTTAAGATATCCCCACGTAAGCCATCCAAGAGCCCTTTAATAGAAAGGATCTCCTCTCTCAACGGCTCAAGATCGGTTCTAGAAGCCTCTATTTTCTTAAAAATTTCCATTAAAATCTTTTGAAGTTCAGAAAGACCAATTTGTAAAGTTTTTAAGGTTTCCGAAAAACCTTTAATGTCCTCTCCTGTTATAACTATGCTCCCCACTTGAGGCTGAAGATGCACAGTTCCAATCTCTCGGGAGTAAACCTCTGAGGTCAAAAAAACAAGAAAAATTATACCTATTAATATTAACCCTCGTTTCTTTTTCAATTAGGGGCACCTCCTTTTTTAACTAACCTTATCAGGCTTAAAAGTAATCTTTATTGTTAAGAACCCATCGTAAAAAGGGGTATCCTAATGCGAAACAAGCAATAGCCTCTCCTAAAGCTATATACATAACTGTAACCCAATAAGGAAGATTAAAGATGAAATGTAAATATAAACTTACTCCAAAAGCATTAACTACAATAGGAGGTAAGGGGGCAAGCTGTGGTTTTGGCATAATTGAGGTTAAGAATCCAGCAAGTAAGGTGCATAAGCTCCCCCCAATTACGTCCCATACACCTAGTCCGCCATATATATTAGCAACTATACATCCTCCAAACAAACCCCACATATAAACCCTTCTCACATAAGGCAAAACTGTGAGAGCTTCCGTAATTCTAACCTGGACAGGGCCATAACTTATAGGAGCTAAGAGAATAGTTAGAACAGCATACAAGCTTCCTATTAAGGCTACTTTTGTTATGATCTTCATGGTAGTTATTATACCACAATCTTATGATATACTTAGAAAGTGAAGAAAAGAAGCAGAGAAATGGATAGAGGGTGGAGGAGGAGGAAAAAATGACCCCGAAAGAAATAAGAACCCTTATAAGGGAAGAAAGATGGACAAAACCCACATCAGGTTTAGCACCATCTTATGCTCAAGCTAATCTAGTAATTCTCCCTAAAGAAGATGCTTTTGATTTCCTCCTTTTTGCTCAAAGAAATCCAAAACCCTGTCCTATATTAGAAGTTTTAGATGTGGGAGACCCTAAACCTAAGATTATGGCTTCCGACGCTGATATTAGATATGATTTACCTAAGTACCGGATATACATAAATGGGGAACTTGTAGATGAACCGTTAAACATAGAAAAGTACTGGAGAGATGACCTCGTAGCCTTTTTAATAGGATGCAGCTTCTCTTTTGAATGGGCTCTTTTAGAAGAAGGTATCCCTGTGAGACACATAGAAAATGGAAGAAATGTGCCGATGTATATAACTAATATACAATGTATACCCGCAGGAAAGTTTCGAGGTCCTATGGTAGTTAGCGCTCGCCCAATACCGTTTAATCTAGTCACAAGAGCTACCCTAATAACATCAAGGTTTCCAAGAGTACATGGAGCCCCAATCCACATAGGCTACCCAGAGTTAATAGGTATAAGAAATATAATGGAACCGGATTTTGGTGATCCCCCTATAATCGAAGAAGGAGACATTATGGTTTTTTGGGCATGTGGGGTAACGCCTCAAGCTATTGCTATGCAAATCAAACTTAAATTTATGATAACCCATTCTCCAGGCCACATGTTTATAACAGATATCAAGAATTCAGAACTTACACTTTAAAGAGGTGTCCTAAAAATGGAAGGTAGAAAAAAGATTTTTCTTTTTATTACAAGCGAAAAACACCCGAGCCCTTTTGACATTTTCGTAATGTATGATGCGGGAGCAGATGCAGTTTTATCTTATGGGAATGTTCTACCAGAAGAAGTTTCTAAACTCGTTATTGATACAATGTTCTCAAGGGGACCAAAAGGCATAAAGAACACTGCTATCCTTATAGGAGGAAATACAATAAATGAAGGTAAAAGATTGCTTGAAGAAGTCAAAAAAACTTTATTTGCACCTTTTGAAATATCCTTTGCCTTTGATCCCCGAGGAGCATGTACTACTGGAGCAGCTATAGTAGCTCTTGTTAAAAAGTTTTTTGAATTAAAACTTGGAGAAAATTTAGAGGGGAAAACTGCTTCGATCCTTGCAGGAGGAGGTAACATAGGTTCAATGACATCTTACATCTTAGCTTCTCAAAAAGTTAAAGTTAACATAGTAGACATAGACCTACATCGAGCAAATGAAACCGCTTCAAACATAAACTTTGAATACAGCGAGGAAATTGCTCACGCCTTTGGAGTAGATAAGATTGAAGAAGCTTGCTTAGATTCTGATCTAATTATATCTACAGGACCACCAGGCGTGGAAATCCTGAAATTGGAAAAGTTAAAAAAATTAAAGAAGTGTAAATTACTATTAGACACAAATCCTATACCACCTTATGGTATAGAAGGACTTACGCCAGACTACATGGTAAACGAAGTCATACCTGGCATATATGGCATTGGATCTAAAGCTATAGGAGCTTTAAAACTTAAAACAGAGAGAGCTTTCCTTAAAAAAACATTAGAAGCTCCAAAAGGATTCTTCGGGCCTTTTGAAGCCTTTGAGATCGCTTATTCTATGACTTCTTTTAATGTCGGATAATGTATCTTATGTTAAATAAACCGCTTAAAATAATATCGAAAGGAGGTTTTAATCAATGCTTGAGGAACTCAGGAAAAAAATTTCTGAGATAGATGATAAAATAAAAGCCCTGTTAGATGAGAGAGCTAATATTGCCAAAAAAATTGGGGAATATAAAAAGAAAGAAGGTTTGCCCCTTTGGGATCCACAAAGGGAACAAGAAATTCTCATTTGGGCTGGAAAATATAAGGATATTTTCAGAGAAATAATAGGCTTTTGCAGGACAATACAAGAACCAATAAAAGTATGCTTTCTTGGACCAGAAGGAAGTTTTTCCCACCAAGCAGCTATAAAACTATTTTCCCATTACACAGAGTTGATACCTTGTAAAAACTTTAGAGAGCTTTTTGATGCGGTCGAAGGCGGAAAAAGTAACTTTTCTATTCTGCCAATAGATAATAGCTTAGCCGGTCCCGTTGGAGAAGTACTGGATCTACTTTTAGAAAGAAACGTGTATATAGTAGGAGAAAAATATGAGAAAATAGACATTTGCCTTCTTTCCAATAAAAACTTTGAGGAAATCAAAGAAGTTTACTCTCATCCTCACGCCTTAGAGCAATGTAGAAATTATCTTGCAGAAAAGCTTCCAAATGCTAACATCATTAGTGTAGATAGCACATCTAAAGCAGCTTTACTAGCAAAAGAAAAGAACGAAGCTGCTTTAGGCAGCGAGCTTTTATCAAAAACATATGACTTAAAAATCATAGACAAATCGATCCAAGATAGAAAGAATAACTATACGAGGTTTATAGTCATATCAAAAGAACCATCTGAAGGAGATAAAACAAGCCTTATCTTTAGCGTTAAAAACGTCCCTGGAGCATTACATAGAGCTTTAGGACCTTTTGCAAAAAGAGAAATCGACCTTACAAGCATCCACTCAAGACCTGTAAAGACTAAACCATGGGATTATATTTTTTTCATGGACTTTAAAGGAAGCTTAAAAGACAATAAAGTTAAAGAAGCTTTAAGAGAGCTTGAGGAAATATCTACATTTATAAAAATCCTAGGATCTTACCCATTAGCTCAAGTAACTTGATATAGGTTTTGTCTCTCCTTCTTTATCTTTTCAAAAAAGTTTTCTTTTTCCAATTCGCTCATGTTAAGAATTTCTACTATAAGATCAAATAAATCTTTGAGTCTCTTTTCTATAAAATCCCTATTATCTGAAACAATGTCCCTCCACATTATGGGATCGCTTAAAGCTGGCCTTGTTAAATCTCTAAAGTTTCCGGCCACAAGCTTTCTAGCCACATCTTCTGTAGATACTAACTCTACTAGCGCAACAGAAATAAGATAAGGGACATGGCTTATAAGAGCAACAACCAAATCGTGAGTCTCTGGGTCAAGTATATAAGGTTTAGCCCCTATGGATTTAACCATGTAAATCAACTCTTCTACTCTTCCCCTATCAAAAGGCGATACAGGAGTTAATATATAGGGAGCACCTTCGTAAAGATCCTCCCTTCCATATTCAACCCCTCTTTTTTCAGAGCCAGTCATGGGATGCCCTCCTATAAACGCAAGGTCCTCCCTTAAAATCGATGTTATCTCTTTAACTACACTTCTCTTTGTACTTCCAAGATCACTTATCAAAGCACCCCTTCTAACATATGACTGAACTTCCTTAAAGAGTGAACCTATGCTCTTAACTGGAGTAGCGAAGAATACATAATCCGCATCTATAACACCTTCTTCAAGCGAGAGAGTCCACTCATCTAAAGCCCCCAACTCTAAGGCTTTTACACCTGTTTCTTCTTTCCTAACAACACCCTTAACAAAAGCTCCTATCCTTCTTCTTAAAGCCATTCCAAGAGAACCCCCCATAAGCCCAACGCCTACTATGGAAACTTTCAAAAAACACCACCCCTTACATAGAAGTCTTAAAGAATAACTTTATATCACTTTACTGGATATACAACCTATAAGGTTCTGTACAAACCAGGCCTAACTTTAGTATTATCTGAAAAGCTTAAATTTCATTAAAACCACAGGAGCTAATAAGAGAAGCCAAGATAAACTTCTGACTCCACCAACTTCGCATCCTCCCCCACCATAGGTGTAAACTTTAGCTATAACTAAAGTAACTCTAATTTCCCACCATACTGAACTACCATCATAATCAGAATTATCCCCTACAACTATAGTCAGCGGCGATATAGAAGATATATAAGCCCCCAGGGAATCCCTGTCGATAACCTCCCAATTTCCCCAAAACTCATTAAAAGCTATAACTATATCCTCTCCATCATTATAAATCAAAGAGGGAATTTCTATAGAAAGCGGAATATTCCCCATTCCATGTGCACGAAATTTCATACTTAATCCGTAAAGGTAGACACTATCATAATAAGATACATAGGAATCTATGAGATCTTTAAGTTTTAACAACCCATGATCCGTAGTATATCGTTCTATATCAGACCAGGTATAAAGTCTCTCATAGAAATACCATGGGAAATAAACATTCAAATCATTTTCAGTAATAATTCTATGAGGTAAGATATGAGCTTTATCATTAGCGCTTGCAAGCCCTGTCCAAATCCATAATAATAAGATGCTTATCCCAAAAACAATTTTCAACCCTTTAACTTTAAACATTTTAACCTCACCTCCTCATGAATACAACTTAAATTCTAATATTAGTTACTATAAAAATCAATAAGATCTAAAATAACTTGTTATATCAGAAATTCAGAAATTATAAAACAACATTGAATAAGCAGTTACTTAGAAACAAAGTTCAACAATATGGGTTATCCCTTGAAAGGTTAAAAAAGGGCCTGTATAATCTCAGTATCAGAAAAACCGCCGTATAAAAACGATAGATGAAAATGAAGAGGCCTTCTGTCATTCAAAAACATTATAAGTCAGGCCTTAAAACAAAGGTAAATATATTAATTCTTGCTCTCCTCTTAGTATTTCTTTCGTTAAAAACGATTTGTCATGCTCAGAAGCTCACACTTACCATATTTCACGCAGGTTCACTAAGTGTTCCATTTAAAATTCTTCAAAAAAGCTTTTCTGAGTCCTACCTTAAAAAAACTGGAATAGAAGTATTCTTTAAAACAGAAATTTCAGGAAGCATCGAAGCAGTTAGGAAAGTAACAGATCTTGGGAAAAGAGCTGACATAATAGCTGTTGCAGATTACGAACTTATACCTCAGCTCCTTTATCCCAAATATGTTGATTTCTACGTTCTTTTCGCTACTAATGAAATAGTATTAGCTTATTCAGACAAAAGCAAATATACTAAAGAGATAAACTCTACAAATTGGTATGATATACTTTTAAAAGAGGGAGTTTCCTTTGGCTTTAGCGATCCTAATCAAGATCCGTGCGGTTACAGAAGCTTAATGGTTATAAAGCTATCAGATCTTTATTACAATAAACCTGTTTTCGAAAGCCTTATAGTTTCTAATACAAATATCACTATTTCTGGTAACTCAATTAATGTTCCTAAAGACATTATACCTAAAAGAAAAGTAATCATAAGGCCAAAAGAGGTAGATCTTACAGCACTTGTAGAAAGCGGAGCTTTAGATTACTTCTTCATCTATAAAAGTGTTGCGAAACAACATGGATTAAAATTTGTGGAGCTCCCTTTAGAAGTAAATTTAAAGGATGTTTCGCTCGCAGAAACATATAAAAAGATCAACGTTATCCTAGGATCTACCAATAAGACTATGTCAGGGACTCCCATTATTTATGGACTCACTATACTTAAAAACGCGCCTTGTAAGGAGCTAGCTATAAGGTTTCTTTCGTATATGTTAAGTGAAGGGAAAGAAGCTTTTACAAACAATCATCACGAGTTTTTAGAAGCTCCTTTAGCTTTTGGCAACATTCCAAAGGAGATAGAAGGTTTAGTGAAAGTCATAAAATGAACAAACAGAGGAGAGATTATTTTATATACTTCTTTGCCGCCATAGGAAGCTTTATCATTATATATATGGTTATACCTATAATAATACTGTTTGTAAAACAGATAACAGATCTTCCCATGTTATTTGAAATCCTTAAAGATTCATTGGTAATAGAGTCTCTTAAAAACACCCTTTTAACATCAACCATTTCCACCTCACTTGCTCTTTTATTTGGGATACCCTTAGGGTATGTCCTGGCAAGAAGAGATTTTAAAGGCAAAGGGGTAATTCAAAGCATTGTAGATCTTCCTGTAGTTATCCCCCATTCTGTGGTCGGTATAATGCTCTTACTCACCTTTTCAGAAAAGATTATTGATAGCTACACAGGAATAATAATGGTAATGTTTTTCGTGTCTGCCTCTTTCGTCGTCAACTCTACAAAAGATGGTTTTTTAGGAGTAGATGAAAAGCTTGAGTACGTAGCTCGAACCCTTGGAGCATCAAAAATTAAAGCCTTTTTCACAATATCCGTACCTATAGCGCTTCCTTCAATAATAAGCGGAGCAATAATGGCTTGGGCAAGAGCTATTAGCGAAGTTGGTGCGATATTAATCGTAGCTTATCACCCTAAAACAGCTCAAGTATTGGTCATGGAGTACTTCACAAATTACGGATTAAGATCCTCCATACCAATAGCAGTTTTACTTATGATCTTAAGCCTGATTATATTCACTACATTACGCATTCTTATAGGGAGGGCAAAGAAAATTGCTTAGGCTTGAGAATGTGTATAGAAAGTGGCGTGACTTTTATCTCGAAAGCATATCTTTTGAGGTAGAAGAGGGAGAGTACTTTATTATTCTGGGACCAAGCGGTGCG
Organism: Synergistota bacterium; assembly: GCA_025060595.1. NCBI lineage: Bacteria > Thermotogati > Synergistota > Synergistota bacterium. The sequence goes on from JANXBX010000007.1 coordinate 60,757, forward strand.
GGGAAAACTCTCCTACTTGAGGTAATTGCAGGGATTTTCTTCCCAGAAAAGGGTAAGATTTACTGGAATGGAGAGGATATTACCTATCTTGAACCGGAAAGAAGAGGCTTCGCTTATGTTCCACAGAATTACGGTCTTTTCCCCCACATGAGCGTATATGAAAACATAGCTTATGGATTAAGACTCAAAAAAATGACAGAAAAATATATATCTCGAAAGGTAAGAGAAATAGCTGACATCCTAGGTATAGGGGACTTGCTTAACCGAAAACCTAAGACTTTAAGCGGAGGAGAGGCTCAACGAGTTGCAATAGCTAGAAGCCTAGTCATGAACGCTAAGCTTTTGCTTTTAGACGAACCTTTTGCCAACCTCGATCCATTAACATCATCAAAGCTTCTATCAGATTTCAGAAATTGGCGAAAAGATATCGATTTTACTGCTATACATGTAACACACTCTTTCGAGGAAGCACTATCTTTGGGTGATAAAGTAGGCATAATGCTTGATGGACAGCTTGCTCAAGTGGGTAGTATAAGGGAGGTTTTCTCAAAACCGAAAGATGAAAGAATAGCCTCCTTTTTAGGGTTCGAAAACATAATAGAAGGAATGGCCCAAGGGGAAGAGCTCAAAGCTAATGGAATTTACATAAAGCTACCCAAAAGCCTTTACGGCAAAGCTAGAATAGCTATACGACCTGAAGATGTAATAATTTCAGAAAGCCCTTTTAAAAGCTCCGTCCGTAACATATTTGAAGCCACCATTTCAGATATTCATGATCTAGGAGGGATCCTTAAAATTACACTTAAAGTTGAAAACTTAACCATAAAAGCTTTAATAACAAAATCATCTGCTTTGGAACTAGGAATAGCTATGGGGAAAAAAGTTTTTGTAGGATTTAAAGCTACAGCAATTCATATTTTTGAGAGATAAAAATACAGGGAAGCAAGAAAAGGCTTTTTCTTGCTTCCCTGTATGTCTTCTTCATCTATATCTCTATTTTAGCTCCGAGTAACTCAACAAACTTTCTAATCCATTCAGGGTGAGCCGGCCAAGCAGGTGCGGTCACAAATATATCATCAACTACAGCATTAGAGAACGTGCTGTTTGGAGGAACATAGGTAGCACCTGCAAGTTCCACCTCAGCAGCAACTGCAGGATATGCACAGATCTTTTTCCCACTTATAACCTTAGCTGCTGTCAAAAGTTGAGGACCATGACATATTGCAGCAATAGGCTTTTTATTTTCCGCAAACTTTTTCACAAGTTCAACCACCTTAGGGTTAATCCTTAAATACTCTGGAGCCCTACCACCAGGTATAACCAGGCCATCGTAATCCTCAACCTTAACCTCATTAAAATCTTTAGTTATAGCGAAAAAGTGTCCAGGTTTTTCGCTATAAGTTTGATCCCCCTCAAAGTCATGAATAGCTGTTTTTACCCTCTCACCAGGCTTCTTACCAGGACATATCGTATCTACTTTATAACCAAGCATAAGAAGCATCTGATATGGAACCATTGCCTCATAGTCCTCTACGAAGTCTCCCACCAATACCAATATTCTTTTACTCATCTCGCCTCGCCCCCTTTTAGAACCTATTTATTTTAGATACTATCCAATTTACGAACTCCTCTATACCTTCTTCAGTTTCACAGGAGACTTCGAAAACTGGCATATCGGGCGCAATTCTCCTTATAGGCATATAAAATCTCTCCTTATTAAACTTAAAAAGAGGCAGTATATCAATCTTATTCAAAACTATAGCCTTAGAAACCTTAACTACTACAGGATATTTCTCTGGTTTATCATCTCCCTCAGGAACGCTTAAAACCCCTATCTTGTAATCCTCTCCTAAGTCGAAAGCAGTAGGACAAACTAAGTTTCCTACATTTTCTATAAATAGGATCTCCATATCATCAAGAGGCAGCTCCTCTATAGCCTTGCCTACCAGATTAGCATCCAAGTGACAACCACCCTCAGTATTTATCTGAACAACCGGAACCCCGGCTTTATGTATAAGCTCGGCATCCCTAATAGTTGTTAAATCTCCCTCTATAACTCCTATCTTATATTTATCCTTTAACCTATTTATAACCCTTAAAAGTAGCGATGTTTTTCCCGCGCCAGGTGATCCAATAAGATTAAAGGTTACTATACCTTTTTCCTTGAAGATCTTCCTATTCGTCTCTGCTACCCGTTTCTCCGCTTCAAGGACTTTTCTCACTATCTTTATCTCCAAGTTTATCTTCACTCCTTTCAATTTCAAGTCCAATTAACTCAAATTCATTTCCTCCATCAATATCAAGCTCCTCACTTCCACACTTAGGACAAGCTCCAAAGAAATCATCAATATCAAAAGAGTGACCACATGAACGACACATACCTCTAAAAGGTACTTCCTCCAACTCAAGTTTAGCCCCTTTAGCTATACTTCCCTCAGCCAAAGAGCCAAAGGCAAAACTTAATAGGTCAGGAACAACTCCTACAAGCTTTCCCACCCTAACCCTAACCTTAAGTATCCTACATGCCCCATATTTAACTGCTTCCTCTAAAACTACACTAATTAAAGCTTCCGCTAAAGAGAACTCATGCATGTTTTTAATTTACTATTTATAAAGCTATAAAGTAATTTTTCGACTTCTCTAGCAATCTCTCGCGTTCTCCGACTTAGCCCAGCACCAAAGGAAAAATCTTCACCTTTTATACTTAATATCCAAGATTCCGGTTTATTTTTATAAATCTGATCAAGGAGGCATAAAAGATCTGCCGGATATAGCGTATGAGAAACATAGTTTAGGGGAGCATGGTGCTCCCCTACCTCTATTTTTCTTAAAGACCAAATTTCCTCACCAGCTGAAGCATCTATAAATATTAAATACCTTGCGTTTCTGAACTCTTCAATAAGCTCTGGCATAAGCTGATGTAGAAGGAGAACTTTTACCTTCTTTTCTCCTCCAAATCTAACTTTTACTCTTGCCCCTATCCATATGCCTACACCATCATCTTTTCTTAAGTAGTTTCCGTAGCCTATTACAACTATCAGGAACCTTTCACCAACTCTTTTATTTTGTTTCCTTCGGCATCATAAATCACAACCTGAAGTGGCATTTTACCAATAGCATGAGTAGCACATGAAAGACATGGATCATAACATCTTATAGCAACCTCCAGCATATTTAAGAAACCCTCTTTTATTTCCGGTCCTCTTATATACTCTTTGGCAACAAGCTCCACAGCTTTATTCATAGCATGATTATTATGAACGGTAGCCACAACAAGGTTAGCTTTGATAATCTCACCATTTTCATTTACCTTATAATGATGTATAAGAGTTCCTCTTGGAGCTTCAAGGATACCCACTCCCTCAGGCTTAAAATCTCTACTAACTACTTGAAGCTCCGTTCCAGTGATATCAGGATCCTCTAAAAGCTCTTTCAAACGCTCTGCAGAGTGTAAAGCTTCTATCATTCTCGCATAATGATAGAAAAGAGATCCCTCTGCTACCCTATCTCCTATCATCTCACGAAAGAGTTTAAGCTCCTCTTTAGCTAAAGGAGTAGAGATATCATCACAACAATTTATCCTCGCCAAAGGCCCGACTCTGTAACTTCCCTCAGGATAGCCAAACTCCTTATAAAATGGAAACTTCATATAAGACCACGGCTCAACCCACTCGCCTATTTTATTAAGATATTCATCTTCGCTAAACTCATCAATAATTCTCCCTCTATGATCACAGAGCCTTATCTTGCCATGGTAGAGATCAAGATTCCCATTGCTGTCCACAAGTCCCATATAGAAAGAAGGAAAAGAAGCGAACTTTCTGAATTTTTCTCCCCACTCTATAGCCAAGTTTCTAATCAGCCTAACTGTATCTTTAAGACTATCTATTACCCAATCTATATCCTTCAAAAGCGAATCTCTCTCCTGAACAGTAAGCCCTTTATTAACCCCCCCTGGAATAGCAAATCGAGGATGTATTCTTTTACCAGCAAGGGTCCTTATTACCTCCTGTCCATACTTCCTAAGCTTTACTCCTCTAATAGCTAAGTCCGGATACTTTTCTATTATACCTATAACATTTCTTATCTTAGGATCCGCATCCATACCCAAAAGAAGGTCAGGACTTGCAAGGTGGAAGAAATGCAAAGAGTGAGATTGAACTAATTGCCCCATATGCATAAGCTCTCTTAACTTCTTAGCCGTTGGAGGAATCTCAACACCTAGTATTTTATCCGTAGCTTTAGCTGAAGCAAGATGATGACTAACAGGACATATACCACATGCCCTCTGGGTCATTACAGGCATTTCCCAAAAAACTCTACCTTCACAAAATTTTTCAAACCCTCTTATCTGAGTAACATGGAAAAACGTTTTTTCAACCTTTCCATCTTCATTAAGGTATATAGTAACCTTACCATGTCCTTCTACTCTGGTTACAGGGAATATTTCCAATTTGTTTCCCATGATTTAAGCACCTCCTAACTATTCATACGATAAAAGCTCTGGCGGCAATACAGGTATTTTTCCTTCAAGGAGCTCTCTTAACGCATATTCTATAGCTTTCGGATCAGGTGGACATCCCGGCACATAAACATCAACTTTAACAAATTGATCGATTGCCTTAACGCTTGGGAAAAGTTTAGGAACATCTTCATGAGGAATAACCTTTTCTGGATTAACAGTACTTTCCGTTTCCACATAAACCCTTTTTAGAACCTCCTCCTTTTTAAAGAAGTTTCTCATAGCAGGAATACCGCCAAAACAAGCACAATCCCCCAACGCCACTAATATTTTCGAATTCTCACGTATCTTTTTTAAAACTTCTAGTTGTTCTTCATTTCCAACAGCTCCCTCAACTATTCCTACATCAACTGGATGAAACTCCTTTATATCCGTTATTGGACTCGCATCAAACTCTATTTTTGATGCTAACTCCACAAGTTTCTCGTCCAAATCTAACATAGACATATGACACCCAGAACAACACTCAAGCCATGTGGTAGCAACTCTTACTTTAGCCAAGTTCATCTCCCCCTTACATTAAAGCTTTCTAACTATATCATCTATACTTATAGAGCCAAGCCTCATAGCATCAGCTAGGTCTGACAATAATTCTCTTGGACTCTTAACTCCTTTTTCCGCCTTTAGTATGGGACTAAACCTCCTAGCTTTTCCATCCATAACCTTATAAGTTCCCTCATTTTCAAGCCAGCTCTTACCTGGTATAACTACATCAGAAAGCTTCATTATAGCATCTATATAAGCACTGTGGAGAACGATAGTCTCATAACCCTTCTCAGCTATGGATGCTGGTGAATAACTTGAATCTATATCTCCAAGGAAAAGGAAAAGAAGCTTTTTGCTTTTACCAGCACTATCAGCCAAATCAGGACTTATTCCTAATTCCCAAGCAGCTAAGCTATTACCCGTAGGAGTTAATATCATAACTTTAACATTGAGCTCCTCAGCGAGCTTAAGCCATGGTTCTATAGCCTCTTTATTACTTAACAAGCTGGCCCCCTCTAAAACTATAATCGAGTTAGACATCGACTTTATCTTATTCTTATAATCATTGGCAAGAGATCCTTCACTTCCCTCTGCTACCCTTCTTACCTCTTTAGCCCATCTATCTATCTTACTTTCAATAGAGGAAATTACTACTAGCTCCGCGCCTCTGTTTCTAACGGCTCTCCTTATATAGGAACCTACTACACTATGCTCCTTAACTATATCTCCTCCTATAAGAAGAATTAGATCAGCATTAAGTACGTCCTCATATGTACCTTTAGAAAGCTTAAAAGAAGATAAGTTTCTATATACATTACCGTCAAAAGTGTCTATATCTTTCACCCCTATCCTAGACGCAAACTCTTTAATATAAGCTAAATCCTCCGCTGGTAGAAAAGAAGAGGTCCTAAAGGCAATTTGATCAGGAGAATAAGCTTTTAGAAGCTGAACAACTCTATTCAGGGCCTCTTCGTATGTGGCCTCTACAAACCTACCTTTAGAATCCCTAAGAAGAGGAGTAGAAATTCTGTTTCTAGATTCCATAAGAGGTCCATATCTCCCTTTCTCGCAAAGCTGTCCCCCATCCAAGCTTCCCTTAACCAAGCCATTTCCTTCTATTTCAACGATATTGTTGTATCTTACGTAATTAGTAGTTTCACAACCTATACCACATATAGGACAAAAGGTTTCTATTCTCTCACAGAGGCTCCTTCTGCTCTTATAACCTCCAAACTTGCTAAAAATGGCACCAGCTGGACAAACCTGCATACAGGCCCCACAAGATATACAGCTTGATTTCCCCTTGCTTAAACCTGTGTCCACAGCTATCAAAGCTTTAGAGCCTCTAAAGCTAAAGTCAAGCGTCGAGTTAGCCACAATTTCTGAACAGACCCTAACACACCTGCCGCAAAGTATGCAACGGTTATGATCAGTAACCATCACTGGAGAGCTTGTATCCACTGGATACTTATCTACATAGACAGGGAATGGGAAGTGCTCTATTTGAACCTCATAAGCCCTCTTCTGAAGTTCACAATCCGTATCTTCGTATTTTCCACTTTTTTCACAGAACATACAAAAGTGGTTTCTCTCCGTCATTATAAGATTCATCACAAACTTACGAGCTTCCTTAACTCTATCGGTATCTGTGTATACCTCCATTCCATCAGCTACAGGAGTAGTGCAGCTTGTTAGAAGCCTTGGAGAACCTTTAACCTCTACAACACAAAGCCTACAACCTCCATGAGGAGTCAAACCATCATGATAACATAAGGTTGGAATTCTAAAGCCAGCTTTTCTAGCAGCTTCAAGAATCGTCATTCCTTCTGTTGCAACAACATCTTTTCCGTTTATCTTCAGCTTTACCTCTTTCACAGTATAAAACACCTCCTAAGATATTAATTCACTCTTGAAGAACTTAACAGCACTTGATAAAGGAAGGATAACTGACTGACCTAAGGCACATAGTGCCGTATCAGCCATTTTATCTGAAATTTCCATCATTTCTTTAAAATCCTTTTCGCTACCCTTACTCACCGCTATCCTCTCCATCTTTTCATAAAGCTTACTAATTCCTACCCTACAGGGTACACATTTTCCACAACTCTCATGCTTAAAGAAGAATATAACATTTTTGAGCATATCAACTATAGAAGTAGCTTCGTCAAAAACTAAGATAGCTCCTGAACCTAAAACCCCACCATACTCTTTCAATCCCTCATAAGAAAGCGGGATATCAAGGGCATCTCTGCCTAAAAAGGCGCCGGCAGCCCCACCTATAAGAGCAGCCTTAAACTGCCGGTTGTTTCTAATGCCCTTGGCAAAGTCAAATATTACCTCCTTCAAAGTAGTCCCCATTTCCACCTCTATCAGCCCTGGTTCATTTACATGCCCAAGTATTGTATAAACCTTAGTACCTGGAGACTCTCTCGTTCCTATACTTCTAAACCAACTTGCCCCATTTAATATTATAGGTGGAACATTAGCAAGTGTTTCAACATTATTTACTACTGTAGGATAACCCCATAATCCCTTGACACCAGGATAATACGGAGGTTTGGGCCTTGGGTTTCCTCTTTTACCTTCTATAGATTCTATTAAAGCTGTTTCCTCTCCACACACATAAGCCCCTGCTCCTTTCTTAATCTCCACATGAAAAGAAAAACCCGTCTCCAGAATATTATCTCCCAATAAACCCATCTTATAAGCATCCTCTATAGCCTTACCTATTCTTCTTATAGAAAGCTCATACTCTCCTCTTATATATAAGTAACCCCTTTTAGCTCCAACTGCATAACCTGCTATTATCATTCCCTCAAGAACTTTATGAGGATCCCCTTCAAGTATAAGCCTATCCTTAAACGTACCCGGTTCTCCTTCATCCGCGTTACATACCACAAACTTCTGAGAGGCTTTAACATCAGCGGTAATTCTCCACTTTCTACCTGTAGGAAAACCTGCTCCCCCTCTACCTCTTAAACCGGAATTTTCTATTTCATTTATAACCCATTCAGGAGAAGACTCTAAAGCTTTAGCTAAAGCTTCATAACCCCCAGTGGCTATGTATTCTTCTATACTGTCTGGATTTATAACCCCCGCATTCTGTAAAACAACTCTCTTCTGCCTGGCTAATTTTTTAGGAGCTTCACCTCTTGCTAGAATTTCGGCTATCTGGGGTTCAAGCATCAATCTTTTAACAAATCTACCCTTAAGAAGATGCTCCTCCACTATTTGAGGCACATCTTCAAGCTTTACATTGACATAGTAGACACCTTCAGGATAAACAAGCAAAACGACACCCCTACCTGTTATACCAAGGCTTCCCGTCTCAAGGACCCTAACCTCATCTTCAAGCCCTCGTTTCTTGATTTCTTCCTCGAGCTTCCTTTGGACCTCTCTTGCTCCAGCCAAAACAGCTCCCGCATCTATACCAACCAAAACATGGGCTCTCTCTATCCTCATTCCTATCCTCCCCTTCTATACTCATTAATAATGTCTCTAACTCTAGCCGGGGTTAAATTTCCATAAGCTATCTCGTCTATCATCATGGCTGGAGCTACACCGCATATTCCAAGACAGCTTGATATCTCCAAGGTGAATAGCCCATCTTTTGTGGTATCCCCCACGTCCACACCAAGTTCTTCTTTTAAGGCTTCTAAAATACTCTCTCCTCCTAGCAAATGACAAGCAGGTGAAACACACACCCTTATTACATGTTTTCCTCTAGGCTTTACAGAAAACATCGTATAAAACGTCGCTGTACCATACACCTCTGCAGGTGTTATTCCGACATATTTAGCAATCATCTCTATATCCTCACTAGATAAGCTATTATTGGGAGAAGTTTCTTGAACAGCGTGAAGAATATCTAATAAATTTTCTCTCCTCGGCTCAAACTTACTCAACACATCCTTCACCATGGAATTTTACTCCCCCTCCCTTGACTATAGCTTTACTCATCCCATCCTTGCTTCCCTAATCAATTATAACGGCATTCACGGGACAAACCTTCTTGCACTCTCCACATTTTACACAAATTTCCGAATTTATAAAATGAGGCTTTCTTATAGCTCCACTTATAGCTTTAACTGGACATACTTTAGCACATCTACCACACCCTATACATTTTTCCACTAAAATAAGATACTTGATTAGAGAGACACAGACCTTAGCTGGGCACTTCTTTTGTATAACGTGAGCCTCGTACTCCTCTCTAAAGTATCTAACGGTGCTTAATACAGGATTAGGCGCTGTTTGTCCTAAACCACATAGAGAAGCTTGTTGAACCCAATTTCCAAGTCTCTCCAACTCATTAATATCCTCCATCTTGCCTGCTCCCTGGGTTATCCTTTCAAGAATCTCTAACATTCTCTTGGTCCCTACTCTACAAGGAATACACTTTCCACAAGATTCAAGCTGACAAAACTCCAAGAAATATCGTGCTAACTCGACCATACATGTGTTTTCATCAAGGATTATTAGTCCACCAGATCCAACAATAGCCCCTGCTTCCTTCACAGACTCATAAGTTAAGGGAAGATCTAAGTGACGCTCAGTTAAACATCCACCAGAGGGTCCTCCTATCTGCGCAGCTTTAAACTTTCCATCGTTTATGATTCCTCCACCAATATCAAACACAACCTCTCGCAAGGTTATTCCCATTGGTACTTCTATCAATCCCGTATTTTTCACCTTTCCCGATAGAGCAAAAACCTTCGTTCCCGAGGAACTATCGGTACCAAAGCTTCTAAACCACTCAGGACCATTAAGTATTATATGCCTTACGTTAGCATACGTTTCTACATTGTTTATCAAGGTTGGCTTACCCCAAAGCCCATGCGTAGCTGGAAAAGGAGGTTTAGACCTTGGCATTCCCCTTCTACCCTCTATAGAGGCAAGAAGAGCTGTCTCCTCACCACAAACAAAGGCGCCAGCACCTATTCTCAACTCTACATCAAAGGAGAAACCCGTATCAAGAATATTCTTACCTAAGAATCCGTATTTCCTTGCCTGCTCCATAGCTATCTGCAACCTTTTTATTGCTAATGGATATTCAGCTCTAACGTAAATATAACCTTGCTTTGATCCTACAGCATAGGCTGCTATAAGCATACCCTCTAAAACAGCATGAGGGTCTCCCTCTAAAATAGCTCTGTCCATAAAGGCTCCAGGATCTCCCTCATCCCCATTGCAAACAACATACTTTGGCTCCCCTTTTGCTGATCTAACAAACCTCCACTTTAATCCCGTTGGAAAACCTGCACCTCCTCTTCCCCTAAGGTTGGACTTTTCCATCATAGATATAACCTCATCAGGCGTCATTCTCTCAAGTACCCTAGCTAAAGCCTCGTACCCGTTTGCAGCTATGTACTCCTCTATATTCTCCGGATCGATAACACCACAGTTAGCAAGTACTATCTTCTCTTGCTTTGCAAAAAACGGGATTTCCTCTTTGCTAACCCTTACGGCAGCTTCATCCTTAGCCAAAAGCTCCTTTACAACTCTACCCTTTAGCAGATGCTCCTCTACTATAAGATCTACATCGCTTAAACCAACTTTCTGATAAAATGCACCTTCCGGGTAGACCAGAACAATGGGACCTCTCTCACACGGTCCCATACAACCAGTACCTATTATTCTAACTTCAACATCCAGCTCTTTCTCTTTTATTTTCTCCTCTAATCTCTTCTTAACAAGCTCGCTACCTGCAGATACACAGCCCGCTCCCATGCAAACCAAAACGTGAGCTCTTTGAATCAAAACCATCACTCCCCCACACTAAGGTATCAGAACTTATACAACATATTCAGAAACTATTCTGCCATTTATAACATGTTCAACAACTATTCTTCTCGCTACTTCAGGAGTAACTCTACCGTAAGTTATAGAAGCCTCTGGAGTAATAACTTCCACAAGAGGCTCTGCTGATGCCAAACCTTTCTCGCCAGTTTGCAAAACAATAACATCCTTCAATCCTCTTTTTGATATCTCGTCCAAAAATGCCTTTAATACCTCCCTTGCCCCAGCAGCTATACCTGACGTCCCCATACTCACGATTATCTTTACTTTAGGTTCTATGCTTTCCCTTAGCTTAAGCTCCTCCTGCACCTTTTCCCTCAACTTCCTAAGTTCCTCTATCTTCATCTATATACCTCCTTTCAAAATAGCATTTATCTCCCTCTCTATATCTTCCTTTACAAATCTTATAACCTCTGGGTGAAAAAGGGCTTCCTTTCCAAGAACTTCCTTTATTTCCCTCGTATCGATTTTAAACTCTCCATAATCAGTTTTAACATATATAAAGAAATCTATATCAGCATGACCAGCTATTATAGTAAGTATTGTAGATGATAAATCACCTAATGGAGGTCGATCTATATGATTAAGCTTCATCTGAACAGTAACCTTCGTACCTTTACCTTTCTCGCTATCAATAGTCAAAGAGCCCCCACAGCCTTCCGCAACCTGAGCAAATATGGGCAATCCCAAACCCACCCTTTTCCCAGATTTAGATGTATAAAATGGATCTAATGCTTTTACCGCCTCATCTTTTTCCATTCCCTTACCGTTATCTTCTATAACTATCTTTAAGACATCGTTCTTCTCGCTAACTTCTAATAGTATCTTAATAATTGAAGCACCTGCACTTACTGAATTTTCAACTATATCTAATATATTTAAAGAAAGTTCCTCCATTATCCACCATATTTAGAAATTATATTTCTCACACTCTCAGGAGTAACCCTACCATGTATATCCTCATTAACCATAAGTACTGGAGCCAATCCGCAGCAACCAAAACATCTAGCTATATCTAGCGTGAACATACCATCAGGTGTTGTATGTCCTACCTTTATACCCAAAACCTTCTCAAGCTCCTTGACTATTTCTGGAGCTCCTCTAACATGGCATGCCGTACCTTCACATACGGTTATTATGTATTTTCCAACAGGCTCTCTTCTGAAAAAGTTATAAAAGGTCACAACACCATAAACAGTACTCTCCGGAATTCCAAGCTTCTCCGCCACAAGCTTTTGAACCTCCTCTGGAAGATAACCGATCTCTAGCTGAATAGAGTGAAGAGCACCTATAAGCGAAGACTGTCCCTTAGGAAAGCGATTTAAAATCTTTTCAACTTTTTCAAGCTTTTCCTTTGATAATTTTACCATATTTTAACCCTCCTTTTATCTTGAATCGCTTCAATCAAATTGTAGGGATCAAGCCTGTCCAGACAAACAAGGGTTCTCCCTTTTCCAATAGAATCTAAAAAATGAGCATCAGAAGAAACTATAATAACGTGCTCGCTGAACTCTGGATGCTCCGAGAGAAATGAAGAAATATCCGTGGAGTGACCTATTTCTAATATCTTGAAGGGGAAATCCTGAGGAACAAAACCCAACACGGGGATTATCCCACAGAACTCACGATTAACATGAGCTGGATAAGCTATACCTCTTAACTCCCTTGTCTTTTGAACAACATCCTCAATAGAAACCCTAGCAGAAATCTGAAGCAACCTCTTATCTATTTCAATAACATTATCCTCCTCATCCACAACCACTTGAACTCCAAATATCTCCTCATTGTTTATTAAGTTAGGTATATATTCTTTAAGCCATTCCTCAAAGCTCAGAACCATTTCCTCTGTTGGGAAAAGGGAGACAAGATGTACCTCCTCTTGCGTCTGCACTTCTATACCTGGTATGACCAAGATATTTTCCCTTTGACCAGCTCTAATGCATGCTCCGACATTCTTAGCACTATTATGATCCGTTATGGCTAAAACTTCAACCCCAACCTCTTTCGCTTTAAGGATAATATTCCTGGGAGTCATCTCCCAGTCAGCACAAGCTGAAAGCACGGTATGTATATGAAGCTCTGCTTTAAACCATTTCATATTATAACACTCTAGCTCACTTTAATCCAGCCTTAAATAAGATTCCAGAGGTTCTAAAGGAATTTTCCTTAGTCCTTATGATAGCCACACCTTCTTGCTTTGCCTTCTCAACAACCTTAGGATCCACACTTTTATTCTCGCATATTATTATAGCCTTTATACCTACTAAGACGGCTACAGCAACCACATTCAAGTGGCTTTGTATAGTTACCCACACAGAGTCTGCTTTAGCTTTGCCTATAACTTCGCTTAAAAGATCGCTCGTATAACCGTAAGTCACCTCTTCATCCATGTTAAGCTCACCAGTCAAAACCTCACAATCCAAAATATCAACTATCTCCCTTATCTTCAAGACTCTCCCTCCCTAATATTAAAGACCATTTCCACTTTAGTCCCCTTTCCTACCTGAGATAGAATTATTAATCTATCAGCTACTCTTCTCATGTTAGGCAAGCCCATCCCTGCACCAAAGCCGAACTCCCTTATATAATCCGGTGCTGTTGTATAACCCTCTTTCATTGCTAGATCTACATCTTCTATACCAGGTCCCCAATCCCTAACTAACACTACAACGCTATTTTCATCAAAAAATGCAAGAATTAGTCCCTTTCCACCAGCATGAATAACTACATTTACTTCAGCTTCATAAGTTCCAACACTAACTCTTCTAATGAACGGTTTAGGATAGTTCCTTTTCTCTAAAACCTTCTTTAAAAAAGTTGTTCCCTCACCAGCTTCCATTATCGAACTTGTGTTTATCTCATATTTGAAAGAAGCCCTATTTTCTATAAACTCTTCTCCAGTTAGTATAGACACCTCTTTGCTTAAAAAAGCCTCTCTTCTTTTATCGTGAATGTATATTGAATGAAGACGTCTTAAAATAGCTCTCAAAATATCGTGTTTAGTTATTAAACCGACAAGCTTCCCCTTCTTGTCTATTACAGGATATCTACCATACTTATATTTCTCAAAGGTTTCCACCACTTTCTCAAACGTATCATTAGGCTCAAGATAGATTATCTTATCTAAAGGTGTCATATATTCTCCTACTTTCTTATTTATCACACCCTCTTCAAGAGCTCTTATTATTCTTTCTGTACTAACTAAACCAACAAGCTTACCTTCACCATCCACGATAGGAATTCCCGAAATTCTTTTATCCCGCATAATCACCCTCGCTTCCGAAAGCTTATTCTCAGGCGTTAAAGTTATCAAATCCTTCTTCATTATTTCATCAGCGGTCATAAAGCTGAATATCCTTTTGTATTCGCTTAAATAATTCAAAATGTCAAGCTCGCTCATACCCCTCGCAGACCCCGTTCATAAAGCTTACCACAAGCATCAAATAGGAAGTATCTGGTTTTTAAAAGAGGAATATTCTCCTCTTTCGCCTTATCCACAGTCTCAGGAAGAGGCTCCTTACCTCTAACTATAACTATCCCGGCTAGATCCAATATCTTCCCTACCTTGACTATCTGTGGACTGACAATACCAGTTAGAAGAACGGATCCAGGTGTAGCAAAAGCCAGTATATCGCTAATCATATCGGACGCACATCCATATTTAACTTCCTTGTCAAGAAGCTCTTCACATGCATATACTTTGGCTTCCAAAATATCTCTGATTTCCGCTAAAGTCAACATTCCTCACCTCTATTTTAAACAAGTTTTCTAAAAGTCCTTAATTTCGATACCAACACCCTTTTCCTTCGCTCTTTCATATATAAGCTTTCCAACAACCACATCCTCAACCGCTATACCTACGGTTTTAAATACAGTTATTTCTTCTTTGCTCCTCCTACCAGCCTTGACTCCAGCTAAAATCTCCCCAATTTCAACTATATCCTCTTTCTTCAAAACGGCTTCTCTTAAAGCCTCTATTACCTCTCCAGCCTCTTCAAGAACCGCCTCTTTAGAGTCTACAGCTACAACCGATGCTCTCTTAAAAACTTCAATATCTAGCTCTTTCATATCAGGTGTATAGGAACCTATTGCATTAATATGAACCCCTTCCTTAATATATTTTCCCCTTAACACTGGTTTATTCGACGTAGTGGCCGTAATTATCACATCGGCCTCAGGAATAACGCTTTCATAATCTCTAACAGCCATTACTTTTAAACGCATTTTATCAGTCATTTCTTTAGCGTAGATTTCTGCTTTTAAAGTATCAATATCATAAACGTAAACGAGCTCTATATCTCTAACTTCAGATAAAGCCTCGATTTGAATTCTTCCCTGGACACCAGCTCCAATTACAAGAGCAACTTTCGAATCCTCATTAGACAAAGCCTCAGCTGCAGCTCCACCAGCTGCTCCCGTTCTAATGGTTGTAACGGTACTTCCTTCTATCAAGGCCTGAGGGACCCCCGTTTCACCATCTATAATGAGTACAGCAGCATTTATCAAAGGCAAACCTCTCTGAGGATTAAAAGGACATACAGATACAACTTTAACCCCTGCACATTTATCCTCGAGAGTTGCTCCAGGCATAAAAAGAGTCGCGTTATCTCCCAATTTTATCGAAACTCTCAAAGGAATAATAGCTTTGCTCTGAGAAAAAAGAGCAAATCCCCTTTTAACAGCCTCAATAGCATCCCGCATTGTTATAACCTTTCTCACATCATCCCTAGTTATTACTAGCAATTTCAATACCCCCCATCAAATACAAACTGGCTCAGGTATGAGCTTACCCTTGTCAAACCTTTCTAAAAAGAAGGGAGTAATATCTATAAAGGGCTTCTCCCCAAGTATAAGTTCAGCCATTGCTCTGCCTATCGATGGGGCAAATTGGAGGCCATGTCCACTCCAACCAAGATTAAGATAAAAACCCTCTATAAGGGTGGGGCCTAATATCGCTTGAGAATCTGGTGTAATATCATAAATACCAGCCCATTGCCTTATAACTCTTATCCCTGATAAAAGCGGCATTTTCCTAACCACCTTTTTTGCAGCTTCCTCAAGAAAAGCCCAAGAGGATTTCATATTAAACCCCTTAACTTCGTTTGGGTTGCCAATACCAAGCACAAAGTTACCATTAGGAGTTTGTTTCCAGTAAGAACCGTCATCTAAACAAAGTACAAAGCTGTTTAAGACCCTATCCACCGGTTCAGTAACCAATATCTGGTGCCTTTCGGGATATAGTGGAACATCAATACCTACCCAAGATGCTATCTCCTTACCCCAAGGGCCTGCACAGTTAACAATGACAGGAGTAGATATAAAACCCTTTTCAGTATAAACTCCTTCAACCTTACTTCCACTTAACTTAATTCCCCAAACTCCGGTATAAGTATATAATTTTACGCCGAGCCTTTTAGCAGCCTCAGCATAAGCCAAGGTAGCATGAAACGGATTTATATGACCATCCTGATCACAAAAGCTTCCCCCAATTATACCTTCTACATTAAGGCAGGGGAAAAGCTTTTTAATGTCCTCCTTAGAAAGCATTTTAGATGAAATACCAAGTTTATTTTGAAGCTTAACGTTTTCTTCAAGCTGCCTGAACTGCTTTTCAGTATAAGCTATCCAAAGATAACCACCTTGCTCAAATTCTATCCCTTTAGGATATTCAAGCTCATAAGAAAGCCTCTTAAAAGCCTCAATATTATACTTAGCTAATATACAATTTATTTCCGTTCCAAACTGGTGCCTTACCCCACCCGCTGACCTTCCAGTCCCTCCAAAAGCTAAAAAGCTCCGCTCTAATAAAACTATACTTCTACATCCCTTTTTAGCTAAATGATAAGCTAAAGAACAGCCCTGGATTCCTCCCCCTATTATAACGACATCAGCTATTTCCATAAAAATGATTACCCTCCAGCTATAGGAGCCATAAGAGCCACTTCTTGACCATCCTTAATCTCTTGAGACTTATCTAATACTTTACCATCCACTATTACACCTGCCACTAAATCCTCGGGAATTTTAAGTTTAGCAAGAAGCTCTCTAACGGTTATAGAACCATCTATCTCCACATAACATACTTCAGGAATATATTTTTTAAGCAAAAGACCTCCCGTTTTAACCTTCACTGCCATGGATATACAAGTGAAGGGAGGCTTCTAACCTCCCTTCACTCTATCACCTCCAACTCTAATTCTTTTATTTTTTCTAAAGTCGGCCTGCCGTTTTTATCCCAACCCCTGACTTCATAATAAAAGTCAAGGAGCTTATCCACTTCTTCCTTCGGAATAAACTTTCCTTGCGTAGGACCACTTACCGCTGGTTCTTCCATCCATCTTGCGGGTGGATAATCATATTTCCTTCCAAAATCTGGAATTTCTCTCATCGCAAAGAGCCTGTTCTGGTTCCAAACTCTCTCAGCAGACTTAAGCAGCTCATCTAAAGTGGTTTCCCAACCTGTTATGGCACTATAAATCTTAGCATAATACTCTAAATCTAAGCCGCACTCCACCCATGTTAACCTACACACTCCAAGGGCGTCAAACATAGGTCTGGCATGCTGAAGGAAAACAACCCTCTCAGCTTTATCCCTTGTTATCTTCTCCCTTCCAACCTCAATATCATAAGTTATAGCCCAAGCCCTGTTATGATGCGCTCCTATATCACACGTGGCGTAAGCAAGAAGCATAGCCGGTGCCAGATGAGAATCATAAGCGCTTATCTCCATACCTTTCACCTGCATAGCAAACTTTATTGAGTCTTTCCCAAAATACTCAGCCGCTTTCTTAGTTCCTTCAGCGAGAATATTCCCTATGCCTTCCCTTTTAGCCATCATTTCAGCAAGTTTTACAAAACTTTCTATATCTCCCCATTTCAATTCTAATCCTCCCGTATCTTGTTTAGTTATTATGCCCTTCTCATAACACTCCATTGCAAAAGCTATTATTCCACCCGTAGAAATAGTATCTAAGCCAAGATTGTCGCATACATAATTTCCATAAGTTACTTCATATATGGAGGGCATCATACAATTCCCACCAATCATACCGATAGTTTCATACTCTGGTCCCTCTACGTAATATTTTTTGCCCTTATATTCAACACAAGAGTAGCTACCACAAGCTATTGGACAGAAGCCACAAGCCTTGTCATGAATTACCACTCTGCTTCTCATAGCTTCACCATTCATCTCTTTATAGTTATCATGATAACCTGTAGCAAAATTCTTCGTAGGAAAAGCCCCTATTTGATTCACCCAGTCTACAACCATGGATGTCCCATATCTCTGAAACTCAGGAAATACAGGGCTAGACATTAACTTCTTAAACATTTCCTTGCCAATTCTAAAGTACCTATCAAAGTCTGCAACAGGTATGCTCTTAGTTCCACGAACAGCTATAGCCTTTATCTTTTTAGAACCCATGACAGCTCCAACACCTGTTCTTGCAGATTCTCTGCCAAAGTCATGCCTTATTATAGCCACTTTAACCAAGTTTTCACCAGCAGGACCTATAACAGCTATTTGAAAATCCTCGCCCAACTCGTCTTTCAAGCTTTTCTCCGTTTCAATCGTTCCCTTCCCCCATAGATGCGAGGCATCTCTTATTTCCACATTATCATCATCTATAAGTATATATACAGGATCTTTCGAAGCCCCCTCAAATATAACCATATCATAACCTGCATATTTCAACTCTGAAGCCAAATGCCCTCCCATATTGCTATCTCCATAAATTCCAGTCAATGGAGATTTTGCAGCAAAGGTAATTTTACTTCCACAAGGGTTAAAAAGCCCCGCTAATGGTCCAGAGGCCATAACAAGCTTATTCTCTGGCCCCAATGGATCTATACCCTTCTTAAGTTCTCTATAAAGAATATAAGAGGCAAAACCTCTTCCCCCAAGAAACTTCCTCGCCATATTTAAATCAAGAGGTTCGGTTTTTATCTCCCTTTTTGAAAGATTAATCCGCAAAACCTTATGCATGTAACCTCCTACCACTTAAAATCCCTCCCCCTTAACTCTGAGCTACATAAAGAACGTTAAGCCCACAATATTCGATACACTCTCCGCAGAGATCACATTTTATAGGAGCACTCTCCGCAGGATGCTTTATCATTATTTCCTCCGGACAAGCACTAACACAAGCATAACAACCGATACACTTCTCTCTATCAATTTTATAAACTTCTCCTTCTTGATATATAGCCTCTACTGGACATACGCTTGCACATACACCACATTGAGTACAAGTTACTACTTTAAAGCCTGGCTCAGGTAAATTAGATTTAATAAGAATAGCCCCCTTTTTTGGATTGCTCTCCTTAAAATGAGATAAAGCACACACTAACTGGCATACCTTGCATCCGCTACATAAACCAGATTTTGCCGCTAGATGCCTCGCCATTAACCTCCCTCCCCGCCTTAAAGATTGTAACTTTTTCCTATGACATTTTATCAAAAACAGACAGATAAAGCAATTTAAGTTAAATAACTTACTTTAAGTTTAGTACAGGTGAGAGGAACCTTATCCAGAAGACTCTGAAAACTATACCGCAAGGAACCGCTATTAAAGCTCCAAGGATATCAAGAGCCGAACTAAATAGCATTATGAGGAAAATTATCGCAACCGGATTTATCCTTATATATCCTCCCATTAGTCTAAGAAATATGAGAAAAGCCGAAATATGTATTATAAACACCCCTATTCCCAAAATTATGCTTGCCTTTAATCCCAAGGAAAAGGTCATCAAAAATAAAGGAATAAGCTCCAAAAATACCCCTACAATAGGAATGTAGTTTGTTACAAATCCCCAAAAACTAAGAAGAATAATGTACTTTGATCCTAAATACCATAGAAGTAATCCCAAAGAAACTCCGACGAACAATGCAACTATGGAAATAGAGAATATATACTGTCTCAACTGAATATATACATCCCTTAAGAATAAAGAGGCTTCCTTACGACAGCTTTTTGGAAAAAGATAGGGTATTCCCTTTCTAAGCTGTTTAAAGTTATACATCAAGTATACAGAACCTAAAATCACATAAAATAAGAAGGTCAAAAGTTGAGGAGTCACTCTCGTAACCGTGGAAATAATGCTTTCAAGAAGCTTGAGCAATCTTGGTTCAAATAGGCTAAAAAGCTGACTTAACCTAACTGCCAAAGTAGGAGGAAGAAGTTCCTCCCATTCCTTCTTTTCAAAAAACCTTGCAGCCATCTCATAGAAAGTTGCGGTTTCTCTCACAAGCGATGGTATCAAGAAAATAAGAAGTAAAGTTAAAGATAAAAAAAATAGAAGAAGAGTAACACCGTTTGATATGGCTTGACTTAACCTAAGTTTTCTACTTAAAAAAACCGAGAGCGGTTCAAGAATCATAACTATAGCAATAGCAGTCAAAAACGTACCAAATACAAATGGAAATACAAAAGCCAGGAGCATAACCAACAAAGCGTAAAGAATGAAGAGTCTGATCAGCGTTTTATTCAACATGGCTGACCCCCTTTAATGTATATAGGGGATATAATAAAAGGATCGTCACTACCATTCTTTTCAAATAAAAATTTTGCTAATAGAGCAACACCCTTCAACATTAAGAACGTATAATTATTCCACGATTCATCTAAAAAAAGTATCCCATCCTTTTTAAAAGCTTCCATAGTTCCTAAAATTATATCTGAAAGCTTTTCTGGCGGAATCCCTCCCTTAAATAGCGCTCCCACATACTGATTTTTCCTCACCTTTATCGTTGGAAGTACCGTTTCTCCTTTAAAGTTAGAGGCAAGGGCGTCCAAAGACGGAACTCCTTTAATGGGCTTAGACAAAGCATAAGACATACTTTTAGCCACAGCTAAACCGACTCTCACGCCAGTAAATGAGCCAGGACCTAATGCCACGGCTATCAGATCTATATCTTCAAGCCTTTTCCTAGACTCCTCCAAAACCCTTTGAATATAAATAGGAAGATAGATAATATGCTTTCTTTCCTCTGGGAAAGGAAGATAAAAGATAGGAATTCCCTCTTCAAATACTCCAACTCCTCCTCTAAAGCAAGAGGTGTCTATCGCCAAAATAAGCATCTTTTTTAATCTCCTCTCTTATGCACTCTGATATTTTCTCTTCCCCACAGATTTCAATTATTCTATCGTTACCCTTAATAATATCTAACTTTATAGATATAGAGGGTTTCAACAGATCTCCTAATCTATCAGCCCACTCTACTATTATCACTCCCTCTCCTAAAAATTCATCTAAGCCGATATCCGGTAGCTCTCTTTTTTCCAATCTATAAAGATCAACATGATAAATATTAAATTTCCTACCCTTATAATGGCTCACCAAAACAAAACTTGAGCTTCTGAGCCTCCTTTCAACACCAGCCCCTTCAGCTATTCCCCTCGCTAAAACAGTTTTACCAACTCCAAGACCACCAATAAGAAAAATAACCTCTTCACCTTGCAGGCAAGAGGCTATCAATTTTCCAACTCTTTCAGTTTCTTTTTCAGAAAAAGTGAGGATTTTCATCTCCTTCTCCTAAGAAAAGATAAAACTAACAATATGATCCACCCACCCATTAAAGCCAATAAAACCTTAAGTGGACTAGTTATATCTACATTCGGATTCAGCCTCTTCGCCAAAAGTAGCATGAGGGTAACAAAAACCAAAGTAATGATGTAAATTTTCACGTTCCTTCTATAAATCCTATCTAACCTCTCCTTTTCCTCTTCTAACCTAGCTTTCCTCTTTTCCCACCTCAAGCTGAACACACCTCTTTAATGGCCTCGGGAAGAAAATCAAGCAAATCCGAGGCTATAAGAGATAGCTCTCCTTTTTTGGAAGCCACTATATCACCGCTCAATCCATGAAGAAAAACCCCTACACAACTTGCTTCCGTAAGACCTAATCCCTGAGCTATTAACCCTCCTATCATCCCTGTTAAGACATCTCCTGTTCCACCGGTAGCCATTCCCGGATTCCCCGTAGGGTTAACATAGATCTTTCCATCTGGAGAAGATATGACGGTCCTTGCTCCTTTCAAAACTACTACCACACCTGTTTCAGAGGAAAAGCTTTCTGCAACCTCAAGCCTATTTTCCTGAACATAAGAGGTGCTTTTACCTATAAGACGAGCCATCTCCCCAGGATGAGGAGTTATAACGACCTTACCCTTACAAGCCTTTAGTAACTCCACATTATCCGCTAAGCAGTTTAAGCCATCCGCATCTATTACTATCGGCTTATTAATCTCCTCAATTAGCTTATGGACAAAAAGCTTAGTAGGAGGTGACGTTCCTATCCCAGGACCAAGCACTATTACATCACACTTCTCTATATGCTCTTTAAGGTCTAAAAAAGACCTTATATCAAAAGCTCCATCACTATCCGAAACAGGTATTTTAATTACCTCCGTAAGTTTAGTCTCTAAAATATCATTTAAACTTTCAGGAGTAGCTAGATAAACTAAACCAGCCCCTATTCTAAGAGCTCCAAGAGAGGTTAAAGCTGCTGCACCAGTAAAACCTCGGGAGCCCGCTATTACAAGAACTCTTCCAAAGTCACCTTTGTGAGATTGTGGATCCCTTTTAAGAGGCAACAGTTCCCTTACATAAGGGATGGTTAATAACTCCCTCTTTATATTGAATTCCTTTTCCCAAACCCAGGATGGAACGCTTATATCGACGACAAATATCTGCCCACTATAATAGGCTCCAGGATAAACCCAAAGTCCAAGTTTAGGTAAGCACATCGTAAAAGTCCAATTAGCTCTAATACAAGGACCATAAACCCTCCCTGATGAAGCCTCTAAACCTGATGGAAGATCTATAGCAACTATAGGTTTACCCGCAAGATTAACCTCTTTTATAACCTCTGCAAAGAAGCCTTTTACCTCTCCTCTTACACCTGTCCCTAAAAGGGCATCTACGACTATATCACTCCAATCCAAAAGCATTCTAAGTTCGTCTATAGATCCTATCTCGAGAAGGCACACTCCTATATTTTTAGCAATTTCAAAATTGATTAGCGCATCTCCCTTTATCTCAGATGAAGGAGAGCAAAGGGCAACCTTCACTTCTCCTCCTAAATTAAATATATGTCTTGCTACTACAAAACCATCCCCAGCGTTGTTCCCCTTACCCGCAACTATTAGAATTCTCTTTTCCAATAAATTAGGTATAACCTCTCGCATTCCTATAACCGTCTTAAGTCCAGCATTTTCCATTAATATAATGCCAGGAATACCAAGCTTTTCAATCGCATATCTATCTATCTCTCTCATTTCCTCAGCAGTTACCAGTTTCATTTTTACCTACCCCCTCTAAAATGAGAAAGGCAAGAGCGTAATCCCCATCATGTGATAATGAAAGATGTATATGTTTTAGGCCTTTCTCCTCAACAAGCGCTTTTGTCCTTCCGCTTAAAACCATACAGGGCTTTCCGTTCTCCTCTCTTAAAACTTCTATATCTTTCCAACTTAAAAGCTTACCGAAAGCTTTAATAAATGCTTCCTTAGCAGCGAAGTTTACAGCAATGCTCTCTAACCTTCCCTCCAAGAACATATCTCGCTCCCTCGAAGTAAAGATTCTTTCCAAAACCCTTCTATTCAATTTCTTGAATCTACTTATTCTAACGATATCAACACCTATTCCCAGTATCAGTTTAAAGCTTCACCTCTATATGAAGCTCTTTAAGCTGCTTCTCTGTAACAGGAGAAGGAGCCCCGGTCATCAAACAGATAGCCTTTTGAGTCTTAGGAAAGGCTATAACCTCTCTAATGCTGTTTTCACCAGCAAGAAGCATTACTAGTCTATCAAAACCGAAGGCTATCCCACCGTGAGGCGGTGCACCATAAGAAAGGGCCTCCAAGAGAAAACCAAACTTCTCCTTTGCCTCTTCCTCTCCTATATTTAAAAGCTTAAAGATCTTAGACTGAAGCTCAGCATTATGTATTCTTATGCTTCCTCCTCCAAGTTCAATGCCGTTTAGCACCATATCATAGGCCCTTGCCCTAACCTTTAATGGTTCCGAATCAAGAAGATAAATATCCTCCTCCTTAGGCGAAGTAAATGGATGATGAACAGCTTCATATCTTTTTTCTTCTTCGTTCCATTGAAGAAGAGGAAAGTCCACAACCCAAAGAAACTTATATCCCTGAAGCCTTATACCAAGCTTCTCAGGAAGGGCAAGCCTAACTCTCCCCATATATTCAGCAAGTTTTTCCTCGTTCTCATCAGCCCCTACTAAAACCACATCCCCAGTTTCCACAGATAAGGCTTTCTTAAACAACATCAACTCGCTTTCATCTAAAAACTTAGCCAATGGAGATCTTACACCATCAGAAGCAAAAACAAACCATGCAAGCCCTTTAGCACCAAAAGCCCTTGCTAACTCTACAAGCTCGTCCAGATCCTTACGAGAAAGCTTCTGACCTTCAGGAACCCTTATAGCTCTAATCTTCCCGCCTTTATCTATAATCTCTCTAAATATTTTTACTTTTGTATCCTTAAAAACACATGTCACATCGCTTATCTCTAAGCCGAACCTTAAATCAGGCTTATCTGAACCATATTTAAGCATTGCCTCACTATAAGGCATTCTCAAAAAAGGTCTTTCGATCTCCACATTTATCAATTCTTTAAACAAACCAGTTATCATTCTCTCACTTATATCAAAAATATCTTCTTCACTCGGAAAACTCATTTCCATATCTATCTGAGTAAACTCTGGCTGCCTATCAGCCCTCAAGTCCTCATCTCTAAAGCATCTTACTATTTGAAAATACCTATCGAAACCAGCTATCATAAATATCTGCTTAAAAAGCTGAGGAGATTGAGGAAGAGCATAAAAGCAACCAGGGTTAACCCTGCTTGGAACAAGATAATCCCTTGCACCTTCAGGAGTACTTTTAGTCAAAAAAGGAGTCTCTATCTCAAGAAAACCCTGAGAGGATAAAAAGTTTCTAATCCAAAGAGCAGCCTTGTGTCTTAAAATTATATTACTCTGCATCTTAGGTCTCCTTAGGTCAAGATATCTAAACCTTAGCCTAACGTTCTCATCAACATCTATATCATCTGCTATAGAGAAAGAAGGAGTCAAAGAGGTATTTAATATCTTTATCTCCCTACACCACACCTCTATATTACCTGTCTTTAAAGCGGGGTTTTCCGTTCCAGAAGGTCTTCTCTTTACCTCTCCCTTAACAGCTATAACATATTCTGAACGGACCTTTTTGGCCTTTTCATGTGCTTTCGGTTCTATATCTGGACCAAAAACAAGCTGAACTATACCAGTTCTATCTCTTAAATCTATAAACGTTAACCCCCCATGATCTCTCTCTCTATTTACCCAACCCATTAAGGTGACTTCCTTACCTATATCGCCTTCGCTAAGCTCACCACAATAGGAACTTCTTTTCCAGTCCCCTAATAACTCTATCACCTTTTACACCTCCTAAAGTAGGCCAGGATCTCGCCAATAGGAACCTCGTCTTGTTTCCCGCTTTCCATATCTTTTATTTTAACAACTCCTGAAGAAAGCTCATCTTCTCCAAGTATCAAAACCCTTTTCGCCTTTTTCTGGTCCGCAAGTTTCATTTGAGCTTTTATATTTTTATCCATGTAGTCCATGTCAACCGAAAATCCTTCCCTTCTTAGAATATAAAGCAGCTTAAAGGCTTGCTTTTTAGCCTCGTCTCCCAAAGATATCAAAAATAAGTCTATACCCCTTTCTATATCTTTGAGCAATCCCTCTTCCTCTAAAACCATGATAATTCTCTCCAAACCAGCAGCAAAACCTACAGCTGGAACCACAATGCCCCCTACTTCAAAAGCGAGGAGATCGTATCTTCCACCACCACACAGAGCGTTCTGAGCACCTAGTCTATCTGACATTATTTCAAAAGTTGTTCTTGTATAATAATCCAAACCTCTAACAAGATAAGGATTTAAAACATAAGGTAAAGAAAGCAAATCCAATCCTTCCTTCACATCTTCAAAGTGAGATTTACAATCAGCACAAAGATGATCTACCATCTTTGGAGCTCCCTCTACGATAGCTCTACAACTCTCCTTTTTACAGTCAAGAATTCTTAAAACATTAAGTTCATATCTTCTCTGGCAATCCTCACATAAAAGAGAAAGCTTATCAGAAAGGTATTCTTTTAAGACAGCTTTATAAGGCTCTTTACACTTAGGACACCCTATACTATTTATTTGAACCTCTAAGTTCCTAATTCCTAGGGAAAACATTAAATCCCAAGCCAAAGCTATTACCTCAACATCCAATAGAGGATCAGGAGAACCTAAAGCCTCAAAATCCAACTGCCAAAACTGTCTATACCTTCCAGCCTGTGGCCTCTCATACCTAAACATGGGACCAAAAAAGTAAAATTTCTGCGGTTGGGGCTTTTGTTCAAGGTGATGCTCTAAGTAGGCTCTGACTATAGAAGCGGTGGCCTCTGGTCTCAGTGTCAAACTTCTTCCAGCTTTATCCTCAAAAGTATACATTTCCTTCATGACTATATCCGTAGCTTCCCCTATACCTCTAGAAAAAAGCTCTGTATGTTCAAAAATAGGTATAATTATCTCTTTATAGTTATACTTTCTTGCAAGCTCGTAAGCTACGCCCTCTACAAACCTCCACTTTTCCGTTTCCCCAGGAAGTATATCTCTTACACCTCGTGGAGCGGCAATTCCCATGACTTTTCCCCCCTTCGTTCAAAAGCAGAAAAAGAACCTGCTTGCCTATTTAGATAGGCAAGCAGGTTCTGCTCTCAATATTAATAAACCTCCCTGGGCGGGGACCAATTTAACGAGACTCGACCACGAACTTAATTGCCGTCCTTTCCTCTCCTTCAATCTCAACCTTCGTAAAAGCAGGTATGCAAACTATATCGATCCCATTTGGAGCCACGTATCCTCTTGCAATAGCTATTGCCTTCACAGCTTGGTTTACTGCACCCGCCCCAATAGCTTGAAGCTCAGCGCATCCCTTTTCCCTTAATACGGCAGCCAAAGCACCCGCAACCGACTTAGGTCTAGACTGAGCCGAAACTTTTAAAACCTCCATGCACAACCCCTCCTTTTAAAAAGTGCATATTCCCGCCCTTATACTGTAAAAATAATGACACATCTATTTATTTTTGTCAATAGCTCCTAGCTTTGGTGATATAATTTTAATATCATGATAGAAAGTTTGCTTGAAAGGTTAATGCTTATCTCAAACGAGATAAGCCAAAGTTACAATGGATTGATCTCTTTTATCAGCATTACACATTTTTACTTTCTTCTTACATTTTACGGGCTTACCATTATAGGATATGTTTTCTTCCGATTAAAAATTAAACCTATAATATATGAAAAGATTGCCATAAGCAATTTATTATTTCCTTTCATAGCCTCTTTCATTTTCTTAGTTTTACCTGAGCTTATAAATTATAAAAACCCCTTCCTATCAGCTTCTGGCTTTATTTTTCTCGCTTCTGGTGCTCGCAACCTATCCCAGCTAATCATAATGCAGTTAACTTTTAAAAACCTCAAGCTTACCAGACATATCAAGCTCTTTCTAAACTTCGTTATAGTTTCAGGAACGGCACTCCTTCTTATAAAAAGCCTTAATCTAAGCAAAACACTAGAAAGGTTATCCTTCCTTGTATTAAAGCTTGGTATATTCATAATAGCTATTCAAGTGTTGCTCTATAAAGAAGACATTCTCTCCCTCTTACCGGATATAGATGTGGCTTTCTATAAGAAGTTAAAGCTTCTTTTTAGAAGGTTCTACTTCTTATTTTTAATTTTCGTCTCACTTGTGGGCGGCTTCTGGATCACAGGCTATGAGGAAATCTCGATATCGCTTTTCTGGAGGTTTTTAGGGTTAACTAGCTTTATAACTGGACTTTCAATTATTCATCAAGCTATAGCTAAAGCAATAAAACAAAACGAAAATCTGGCCTTTCTATCTAAAGAAGCGTATCTTCTATGGCTATACTTTGAGGTTATTTTAAGCTTTCTTATAATCTCAAAGCTCTTGGGGGTGTATAAGCTACTCTCATCCTGGCTCAACTTACAGCTTATAACTATAGGAGAAACTCCCCTTTACCTTTCACAGCTTATAGAGGCAATACTTATAGGAACCCTCTTCTATCTTTTAGCTTTACTATTACGAAAGTTAATAGAAGTTAAAGGGGACGTGGTCACAGATAGTCCAGAGCTTCGTAAGATAATATCGAAAGCCTCTTTCTATACTATTATATTCATTGGCTTACTTGCCTCTCTAAGAGCACTAGGAGTAGGTCCCTCTATCTTAGCAGTCTTCGCGGGAACACTAGGCATAGGATTAGGGCTTGGGCTTCAGGACTTAGCAAGAAATATAGTAGGAGGGATATTGATATTCATGGAAGGGCATTTCAAATTAAACGACATAATATCCATAGAAATAAACAGTAGCTCACCTATTACAGGGAAAATAACAAAAATTGACTACAGATGCGTAACCTTGAAAACTTTCGATAATACTGAGGTTATAGTTCCCTCTTCCCTCCTGGCTTCTAACATGGTCATGAACTGGACCAAATCAGACCCCATTGTTAGAAGAAAAATCACCCTTGGAGTATCTTACAATTCAGACCCAAGACATGTAGAAAGGGTTATATTTGAAGAGGTTAAAAAACACCCCGATGTGCTTCCAGATCCTGAACCAATGGTCCTATTCCGAGAGATTGGAGAAAACTCTCTTATATTCGATATCTACTTTTGGGTAGATCAAAATAAAGCAAATCCTTTAAAGGTAAATTCCGATTTAAACTTCAATATATGGTACAGATTTAAAGAAGAGGGGATAGAGATACCCTATCCCCAGATTGACATTCATCTAAAATGATGACTTACAGCTCACCGCTAATACCGCTCTCCATGAACTTAATTAAAAGCGTTATCGCTTCATTCGCACCAACCGAAATGCCGTACTTCTTACCTCGTGAAACTACCTCACCATTTATGGCATCTATCTCCGTCCTTCTTTTATTTAATATATCCTGAAGCATAGAAGATCTGTTCCTCGCGGTCCTTCTTGCCACTTCAAGAACCACATTTTTCATCTCTTCTGTATCAAAACTGTACCCTTCCGCTTTAGCAACCAGACACGCTTCCTCTACAAGAAGCTCACTTAAAGCTTTAAGATTTGGATCTTCTGGAATCCTCCCGTTCAACACCTTTGCTATAGCTGTTATTGGATTTATACCAACGTTTATGATCAGCTTTCGCCAAACGTTTCTCAATGGATCATCAACAAGAATAGGAGCAAGACCTGCTTTTTCAAAAAGATCCCTAATTTCGATAACCTTCTCCTCATTCACCTGCCCAAAGGGACCAAACGTGGTTTCTCCCCTTCCAGCATACCTAACCTTTCCAGGGCCTAATAGAGTCGCTCCAGCGGTCGTAGTCCCACATAACACCCTATCTTTGCCAACTATTGAAGCTATCTTTTCTGCATTGCCCAACCCATTTTGAAGAGTTAAAAAAAGGGTATCCATACCGACAAGAGGTAAGGAAAACTTAACAGCTTCTTCAGTAACATAGGACTTAACAAAAATTATCACTAAATCTACTTCTCCCACGTTTTGAGGATTAGTAAAAGCCCTAACTTTAAAGATTCTCTCCGTGCCATCTAACCACTCTACCTTAAGACCTTCCTCGTTTATCCTCTTGACATGTTCCTCCCATACATCTATCAAGTTAACCTCTGCCACCTGAGATAAGCAAGCACCGTAAACGCTTCCCATAGCTCCAGCGCCTACTACAGCTATCCTCTTCATGAGCCAAGATACTCCTCCTTAAGGGTTCTTAAAACATCTTCATTCATAGAAAAGCTATGCTCAGATGTTGGAAAAGCTCCCCCTTTAACCTCATCACGATATTCCACAAGAGCTTTAAGTATAATTTCATAAAGATTTACATAAGACTTGACAAACTTCGGTCTAAAGCGCTTGAACAATCCCAAAAGATCGTGAAGAACAAGAACTTGACCATCGCAGTTAGGTCCAGCTCCGATACCTATAGTCGGAACCGACACCTTTTTGGTTATTATCTCAGCGAGACCTGAAGGGACACACTCAAGAACTATCGAGAAAACACCAGCTTGCTCCAAAGCTATAGCATCCTCAATTATCTTCCTAGCAGAATCGATGTCTTTCCCTTGAACCTTAAATCCACCAAGAAGACTCACGCTTTGAGGTGTCAGACCTATATGCCCCATAACAGGTATGCCTGCTTTAACTATAGCTTCCACCTTATCAGCGACCCTCACTCCTCCTTCAAGCTTAACAGCATCAACCCCTCCCTCTTTCATTATCCTTCCAGCGTTTTTAACAGCCTCTTGTGGGCTTATTTCATAGCTTAAGAAGGGCATATCTCCAACTACAAAGACAGTGCTATTGCCTCTCATAACACATTTACAATGATAAATTATCTCCTCTAAAGTTACAGGAACGGTAGATTCATGTCCTTGAACAACCATTCCAAGAGAGTCTCCAACAAGAATAATATCTATTTCCGCTTCATTAACTATTTGAGTCATCGGATAATCATAGGAAGTTATCATCGTTATCTTCTCGCCCTTTCTCTTCTTCTCAAAGAGATCTGGTATGGTTACTTTTTTACGCAAGCCTATCACCCCCATAGAAACATTATACCAAATTAAAATATAGAAGCTAAAGCATTTTTAAGACTATTTTCTATTAAAAAGATAAGCCCATTCAGAGAAATACATGGATCGGCTTCCTTAATAGAAGTTAGAAATTCGACATGATCTCTTCCCTTTCTATAATCCGGTTCACGAGGAGGATGCTTTAAACTTCCGCTAATAAGCTCTAAATCCAAACTATAGATGAGGGAAAGCTGGTATAAAATCAAATCCTTTGAAGAGTAAAGAGAAACTCCCCCTATCTTCCTATCCCCGTAAGCGATATCTCCCCAACCCCTTTCCTCAACATCTCTTAATCCAGCTTTCCTTAAGGCAGAAATAACAGCATCATTGATAAAACTTATCCATTCTCGAGGAAAGATATCCTTTTTTGAGGTTTTTCTCAATGCCACACTAATTACAATAGTTCCAGGATATAAAACAACGCTACAGCCTCCTCCTAGCCTTCTCTTTATAGGAAGGCAAGAGCTTTCTTTAACCTCCTCTTCTTCTTTCGAAAACCTTCCTAAAACTATAAAAGCTGAAGATGGTATCCATATACGAAATGCCCATCGCGCTCCCATATATATGCTTTTTAAAAGAAACCCATCAACGTAATCACTAATTACCATACTTTTCCTCTGTAATGGCTCTTTATCCAGTTAATGTCTCTCTCGATTTGCGCTTTTAACTCTTCAAGACCTTGAAACTTTCTCTCTCCTCGCACTCTACATAGTATCTCAACTTTAATTCTTTCTCCATATATGTCTCCATTAAAATCCATGATGTGAACCTCCACTCTCTTCTCCATCGAAACTCCAGAAACTGTAGGCCTTGTACCAATATTCATAGCGGAAAGATATCTTTTACCTCTTACCTCAGAAAAAACGGCATATACACCATCAGCTGGTATAAGCTTCTCCGAAGGCATCAAAAGATTAGCAGTAGGGAAACCTATCTTTCTTCCGAGAGCATCTCCTTCTACAACCGTCCCTGTAAAAAAGTAATTTCTTCCTAGGAGAATTGCCCCCTCTTCAACTCTACCACTTCTTATAAGATCCCTTATTATCGTACTTGATACTATTCTACCCATGACAACCTTCGGCGGAATTACCTCTACAACGATCTTTCTCTCCTCTGCGAGCCTCTTTAAGAGACCTGCCGTTCCCCTTCCTCCCCTCCCAAAGGTAAAGTTAAAGCCTACAGAAATAAATTTAGCATTAAGATTAGTCACTAAAACGTCTTCAAAAAACTCCTCTGGAGCCATTGAAGCAAGCCTTACATCAAAGGGAAGCTCTATAATTTCATCTACCCCCAGCTGAAGAAGCAGTTCTTTCTTCTCTTCATCAGTAGTAAGAAGCTTAAAATCTTCTCCTTTAAAAAACCTCTCAGGATGTGGAGAAAAGGTCAAAACGGAAACTTTTAAATCACTCTCTCTACCCCAAGATAAAGCTCTCTCTATAACCTCTATATGTCCCAAGTGAACCCCATCAAAGGCTCCTATAGCTAAGGACCTCACAGCTTAAACACCCTTATAGGCCTTAAAAGACCTTCTTCGCTTTGAGCTATAGCTATTAAAGTTCCTGTATAAAAGATTCCTACCAATCCCCCATAATCCTCGCTGGCTTCTATATTCATACCGTTCAAAAGCTTTCGAGCTTCTTCCTTAGAAACCTCCTTAATAGGCATTATCATCCTCACAGCCTCTTCGTTACTCAACATAGCCTGAAGGAGCTTTTCCCTATTCCATGGTGTAGAAGCACCTTCAACGCTAAACGGCCCTATCTTGGTTCGTTTCAAGGAGTATAAGAAAGCTCCGCACCCTAAGGTATCCCCTATATCTTCTATCAGCTTCCGAACATAGGTTCCCTTAGAACATCTCAATCTAAAAGAAAACTTTGGAAAATCTCCAATTTCAAAAGAAAGCACCTCAAACTCGTATATATAAATCTCTCTTGGCTCTACCTCGATACCATCTAAGCCCTCTCTCGCATACTCATAAAGCCTCTTTCCGCCTATCTTAATAGCAGAATAAAGCGGAGGAACCTGTTTCATCCTTCCCTTAAAACCATTGATTACCTCTAAGAGAGCATCGAGATTAACCTTTTGAGTATTAACTTCTAAGACTGTTCCTCCCCTGTCTCCCGTGCTGGTTTTCACTCCCAAAATGGCTTCTCCAATATACTCTTTATCAAGCTGAAGCAAAAAAGGAACGAGTTTAGTAGCAGAATTTAAGCACACAAGAAGCAAACCTTCAGCATGAGGGTCTAGCGTTCCTGTATGACCAGCCTTCTTCACACCAAGGGCACTCTTAACCTCTTCAAGGCAGTCAGTGGAGGTAATAAGAAGGGGTTTATAAACTTTAACTACTCCTTCCATTGATATATCTCTTTTATAGCTTCAAAAATAAGCCTCCTCGCTCCATCAAGGTCAGCATCCAAGGTACACGCCGCAGCCATATCATGTCCTCCTCCACCAAAGCAAGAAGCAATAAACCTCACCTTTACATTTTCATCATTAGAGCGTAAACTTGCTCTTACTCTC
Organism: Synergistota bacterium; assembly: GCA_025060595.1. Classification (NCBI taxonomy): domain Bacteria; kingdom Thermotogati; phylum Synergistota; species Synergistota bacterium. The sequence goes on from JANXBX010000007.1 coordinate 93,785, forward strand.
CCGTCCATCATCTCTCTAAATAGGATAACCATCTTAACTCCCTCAGCCATTCTAAGAAAGTGAATAAATCCCTCAGACTCTATAGCATCGAAACCGTTCTCTCTAAGCTTACCCTCAGAAAGCGAGCTCCAAATAACCTTGCCATCGAAAGCGAGCTGTGCCCTTTCTAAAACCTCTCCTATAGCCTTAAGAAGCTTAAAGGGCTTATTCTCATAAAGATGCCGTGTTATCTTTACCTTATCAGCACCCCTTGAAAGTAAATCGGCAACTATCCTGTGGGTCCTAGGAGATGTGGAATTGTAACTAAACCTTCCGCTGTCAGTAACTATAGCGACATATATAGCGTCAGCTACCTCTGGGGTTATCAGGTTTTCCTCCTCTATTAAAACCTCGTAAACAAGCTCCCCTGTCGCAGAAGCGGAGGGATCTATAAGATTTATGTTTCCGTAAAGCCTATTATCGATGTGATGATCTATATTTATTATATAACCCCCTAAGCTACTTAAATCAAAACCGTTCCAAATCCGTTCAGGATTAGCTGTATCAAGAAAAATATATAAGTCGAAATCCTTTAATATAGAACTATCAATCCTTTTAATTCTCTGACTACCTGAAAGGAATCCATAAAGCTTCGGGAGACCATCAGGAGAAAACATCTCTACCCTTTTCCCAAGCCTCTCTATACCTAAGCCCATAGCCAATAAACTTCCAATGGCATCTCCATCAGGCCTCTCATGAGATATAACAGATACACTATTAGCTTGCTTTATCCTCTCCATTATCTCCTTCGTCGTCATTCTCTTTTCCATCTTTTCTCGACACCTCAGACAAAATCCTCTCTATGTGAAAGCTATAATCTATTGACCTATCTTCCTTAAATACTATCTCAGGAACTATCCTAAGCCTTAACTCCCTACCTAACTCTCTTCTTATAAAACCTTTGGCGCTCTGGAGACCATCCATAACTTCAACCGGATCTGGAACACCATATATGCTAACGTAAACCCAAGCCCATCTTAAATCTTTAGAAACCTCAACCTTAGTTATACTAACCCCCTTAACCCTGGGATCCTTCAAATCCCTTGATATAAACTCACCAATAAACCTTTTTATCTCCTGTTCAACACGCTTTAGCCTAAATACCTGACTCATCTTCTATCCCTTCTTTCACGGTTCCTATAAGATTTCGATTGACCAGTTTTCAATCCATATGTTACCTTCCTTTTCAATAAAGGACAGAACATTGTTAAGAGCATTATCAAGAAAGGCCTTCTCGTTTCCAACCATCGCTATTCCCAAGACGCACTCTTTCCACTTATCGTTTTCCCCAACCTCTGCAACAGAAACATTAAAGGTATTTCTTAACCTCGCTATTATCCTTTGAATACAGGCTCTTTTCTCCTTAAGGGTCTTAGCGGAAAAGAGCCTAAGCTGAACCTCAAGTATGCCAACAAACATATCTATTTAACTTAAAGAGTGGTTCTCCTTACCTCTCTTACCTCAAAGGCCTCTATTATATCTCCCACCTCAAAATCAGAAAAGCCATCTATCCCTATACCACATTCGTAGTCCTTCGCTACCTCCTTAACATCATCTTTAAACCTTTTAAGGGAGGAAATCTTCCCTTCGTAAATAACCGATTCCTTCCTCTTAACTCTAACATTAGCATTTCTAACAATAGTGCCATCCAAAACATAACAACCTGCTACTTTACCACCTCTAACCTTGAAAATCGCCCTTACCTCGGCCTTACCTAAGAAGACCTCTTCATACTTAGGTTTAAGCATACCTATCATTGCAGCCTTTATATCCTCTTCTACGTCATAAATTATCTGGTAAAGTCTTATCTGTATACCTTCTTTTTCAGCCTCCTGCTTAGCATTAGGTTCAACCTTAACATTAAAGCCTATTATTATAGCCTCAGAAGCAGAGGCAAGCATAACATCGTTTTCATTGATATTACCTATGCCTCCGTGAATACACTTAACCTTAATCTCCTCGGTGGAAAGCCTCTCCAGAATAGGTACCAAGGCATCAAGCTCCCCTTGAGCATTGGTCTTTATAACCAATCTAAGCTCCTTAGCCTCCTCTTCCTTGGCCTGCTTAAGAAACTCTTCCAAGGTAATCTTTCTCGGCCTTGTAGAAAGCCTCTTCTCCCTAAGCTCCTCGAAATAGGCCTCCACCGCCTCCTTAGCTTCCTTTTCACTCGCAACAACCCTGAAGCTATCACCGGCCTCGGGAAGGGAATTTAGACCTATTATTTCCACAGGCATAGAGGGACCAGCTTCATTTACCTGCCTTCCCTTGTCATCAAGCATCGCCCTAACTCTACCATAAGCAGTTTTAGTTAATATAACATCTCCTCTTCTTAATACTCCCTTTTTAACTATAGCGCTTGCAACCGGTCCTTTTCCCTTATCAAGCCTTGATTCCAAGATATACCCTTCCGCAGGAACGTTAATCTCAGCCTTAAGCTCTAGATATTCAGCCAAAAAAATTATCATATCTAGAAGCTCCTCTACTCCCATACCCTTCTTAGCGGACACCTCAACGCAAATTGTATCTCCGCCCCATTCCTCAGGAATCAATCCAATTTCAGAAAGCTCCTTTTTAGTCTTCTCCACATTAGCACTAGGCTTATCTATCTTATTTATAGCCACTACTATAGGAACACCAGCTGCTCTTGCATGATTAACAGCCTCTATCGTTTGAGGCTTAACCCCATCATCAGCAGCAACAACAAGGACAGCTATATCTGTAACCTGAGCTCCCCTAGCTCTCATCTTAGTAAACGCCTCGTGCCCAGGTGTGTCTATAAAAACTATCTTTTTGCCTCCTCGCTCTACGACAGAAGCTCCTATCTTTTGGGTTATTCCTCCAGCCTCTTTCTCAGCAACATTGGTTTTCCTTATAGTATCAAGAAGCGTAGTTTTACCATGATCAACATGTCCCATAACTGTAACCACAGGAGGTCTTGGCTCAAAAATTATAGGCTTCTCTTCCTTTTTCACAATCTCTTGAACGCCAGAAATCTCTTCCTTCTTCTCTTCAACTATCTCTTCCATCCTTTTCCTTTCCTCAAGCAGCTCCTCTTCTATGATCTTAGCCACCTCTGTATCTATCGTGCTCATATGAGTTTTTACCTCCACACCAAGGTCCTTCAGTCTGTCCATAAGCTCCTTTGTAGAAAGGCCGATCATCTTCGCTAACTCGTAGACCCTTATTTTGCTCAAAGTCTATCACCCCCTGAGCCATCCTCGAATCCGTCAAACCGAGGACGCTACAACTTTCCCTTCCTACAACCCTCCCCATATCCTCTTTAGAGTTAACCCAAATAACTCCGATTTTCGACTCTTCAGAAAACCTTATCATCTCCTCTCTAACCGCTCTTCCTGCATCCTTAGCAAGAATAATAAGGCAAACCTTACCTCTCTTTAAGGCCGCAAGTGTCGCTTTCCTTCCTATAGTAAGCTTATTAGCCTTTCGGGCAAAGCCCACTAGGGTCTTCCAATCCATCTCTCCTCTTAGCAATCAGTCTTTCAACTTCTTCTATTATAGATCTATCTAACTCATTTATCTTCAAGCTTCTCTGAATCGCCTTCTTTTTCAAAGCTTTTCCAACGCAATCGGAATTAAAACAGACATAAACACCCCTACCGCTTTTCTTCCCAGAAACATCAAGGGAGATACCCCCATCAACTGTCCTAACTATTCTTAGCATTTCACCTTTCGGTTTTTTCTCTCCACAACCAACACAGGTCCTGATCGGGACATGCTTAGCCCTCATAGACCTTAAGCTCCTCCTCAAACGGCTTTATATCTATTCTCCAACCCGTCAACCTAGCAACAAGACGAGCATTTTGCCCTTCTCTTCCTATAGCTAAGGAAAGCTGTTCTGGAGGAACCCATATCCTCGCTCCCTTTTCCTCTCCTTCTATTCTTTCAATTTTAATGACTTTTGCCGGACTTAATGCATTGGCTATAAAAATCAAAGGATCAGAACTCCAAACCACTATATCTATTCTCTCACCAGAGAGCTCTCTACTTATCGCTTGAACCCTCGCCCCTTTAGCTCCAACACATGCACCTATGGGATCAACATTTGGATCGTTTGACCACACGGCCACCTTAGATCTCGCTCCAGGTTCCCTAACAACAGCTTTTATATCAACAACTCCATCATGAACCTCCGGAATCTCAAGCTCAAAAAGCCTCTTTAACAAACCCGGATGAGTTCGAGAGACCACTATTTTAGGCCCCTTTGTGGTCTTCCTCACTTCGAGAACATAAAACTTAAAGGCCCTGCCAGGATCATATTCCTCAGTGGGAATCTGCTCCTGAAGAGGCAATATAGCTTCTGTCTTACCAAGATTAATCATAACTTGAGCCTTATCCTTTCTGTATATGGTGCCCGTAACTATATCCCCAACTTTTCCCCTAAACTCCTCATATACTACCTCTCTTTCAACTTCCTTCAGTCTCTGAACAATAACCTGCTTAGCAGTTTGAGCCGCTATCCTTCCAAAATCGTGAGGCGTTACCTCTATTCTAACCACAGACCCCTCAATAGGGCTCTCCCCATGCTCAACTGCTTCATCTATAGAAATCTCTAAACGAGGATCTTTAACCTCTTTAACTACTCTCTTTAAAGCAAAAACTTTTATTTCTCCATCGGTAGGATCTATATCAATTTCGATATTATGAGAGCTACCGAAATGTTTTTTGTAAGCAGATACTAAAGCTGCCTTAAGCATATCAAAAAGAATATTCTTACTGATACCTTTCTCCTTCTCTATCTGTTTTATCACTCTTATAAGCTCCTTACCCACGTTCTCCTTTCCTCCCTTTTTTCGCTTCCACACTCCAATCCTTAACCACAAGTTTAGCTTTGTTTATATTCTCAAAAGCTATCTCTACATCTCCTGAGTCGGTTTCTATGACAACGCTAGTATTCCCTGCGGCCTTTATCTTTCCAGTAAAGTTTCTTCTTCCCTCTATAAAAACGTTTGTATTAATTTTAACGATCTCTCCCTTAAAGCGCTCATAATCTTTCATCTTAAATAGAGGCCTTTCTATGCCTGGAGAGGAAACCTCAAGAAAATATCTCCCCTCTATAAGGTCTATCCTATCTAATATGGGATCTATAGCCTTACTAACACGTTCACAATCTTTAAGAGATACCCCCATAGGTGAATCTATATAAACTCTAAGGACCCTTCTCCCGCTTTCAGTGACCAACTCCACACCTAAAAGCTCGACTCCCTCCCTTTCAACGACACTTTGAATTTCCTCCTCAATCCTTCTAGCTAGACCCTTTAGATCCATGATCTATATCACTCCCTTAAAAACAAAAGAGCGGGGCTTTCCCCACTCTTTTGCAAATCTACACTTAAAGTATAACACCTTAATCCTATTTTTGCAAGAGAGGGACTAAAAAGGCATATATTTTATCCTAAAATCTAATAGTATTTTAACCAACTTATCTTTAACTGCCCTTAGCTCCTCATCTGAGCCCTTCTTTATTAAAATTCCATCTACCGTAAGCTTCCCCTCCTCAACCCTTATCTGAAAGGGCTCAAGATCCACCTTAAAGGCTTTATCAAGCTTAGATGCAAAATCGCTAGCCTCCTCCTTCGAGGAAGCCTTATAAAGAAGAACATCTTCAGCATATACGCTTAATCCATCCTCCCCGACCTTTATAGGTACGTAATTTGCGGCTTTCCTTCTATCTATTTCTATGCCCTTATCCTTTAGACACTTGTGTATATATACCGCTCTATCCTTTAACTCGGGATGACTCATCATTATACCGTAGTCTCTTGGAGGCTTAGTAAGAGAAAGAGCATAAAGTCTCTCGATAATCGTTAAAGCAGAAACTGGATTATAACCAGCTTTAAGTAAGAGCTCTATTGACCTGAGGTCCGCTTCTTCCTCATACTCTCTGCTATATTTGTTTAAGACAGCCGTCTGTATCAAGTTCGGTAGCAGTACTCCAGCGGTCGTCCTAGTAAGCAAAGCTACAGCAAGAGAATACACCGTCATCCTCTGTGCTGCAGCTACTTGCTTTAAGGCATGCCTATATTCTATGTGAGCTATCTCGTGAGCTATAACAGCAGCCAGCTCTGAATCGGTTCTCACGAAGTTAAGCATTCCAGAAAAAACATATATATAACCGCCTGGAATAGAGAAAGCATTAATATCTTTCTTAGCTATGACCTTAAATTTATAATCTATGTCTTTACGGCTAGAATGACGAGCTAATGAGTAGCCAACAGACTCAACGCGGGAAACTTCAACAGGGTTCTTAACAAGGGGGAATTCCTTCTCCACTTCCTTAGCTATATTATCCCCCATTTTAACCTCATCAACTGTTGCACCGAAAGCAGAATTAAACCAGAGAAAAACAACAGAAACAAGGATTAAAAATACCCTTCTCATTTGCGCTGGTCTATAAATCTTGGCTCTTGAACCTTAGAGGAGTTATAATATTCAGCTATCGCTCTTTTCCCCTCCCGAAGGCCTTTTAAAGCCTCTTTTACCTTCTCGATCTCCAAAGAGAGCTTCTCCCTCGACCTGTTCTCCACCTCAAGAATCCTTAAAACTTTGCCTTTTATAAGGTCTAAAATCTCCTCCACCTTCTCCCTGATATCCTTAGAGAGAAAATCCAAAAGCCTTGCCCTATCTTGAGAACGCTCCACAACGCCAGAAAGACCGCTTTGGACTTCCTCAAGCTCCTCGTTTAATTTATCCTGCTCAGATATAATAGTTTGTTTCCTGCTTATAACCCTAAGCAATCCCTCTATATCAGACTCCTCTATCCTTTTTTCCTGCTCATTTACTAAGCTCTCAAGCATATTATAAAGCTCGAGCTCCTTTTCAAGTATCTCAATTATTCGTCTTTCCTTATCCTGCAATATTAAATCCCCCTTTCAGGGGCTTAGGCGAAGTTTCTTCAGCCTTTCCCTCTCTCATCTTCTTAATCGCCATATCCCAAGCATCTCTAAGATCCTGAAGCATCTTTAACACTTCATCAACTGGCTTAACATCCTTATTCACATTAGCCTCGACCAAGCGATAGTGCATATATTCATAAAGCCTAAATAGATTCATGGCGATTTCCCCCACCTCCATGTTAAGCGAAACCATAAGCTCAATTATTATATCCTGTGTTTTTATAAGAAAAGTATGAGCTTCCGGTATGTTTTTATCTTCTATCGCCTTTTTAGCCTTCTTCAGAAAATTTATAGCGCCATCGTATAGCATTAAAAGAAGCTGTTCCGGTTTTGCAGTCTGGACCTGAGTTTGTTTATACTGCTCATAAACGTTCATAATGACACCTTCCCATTTATTTATCGGCCCTAAAACCTCTCCTCCTTAAGCCTTCTAGATAACAAAGTCAATAACTCCTCAAGCTTTCGAGCAACTATCTCATATGTTTCCTTACCCTTTCCATAAGGATCCGGAATCTCATAAGACTCCAATTTTTCTCCAAGCTTACGCAACTGAAAGATTTTAGAAGATAACTGATCCTCCACTCGAGCCAATATTATACTCATCTCTCTCTCAATATCATTCATTTCTCTCTTAAGCTCCTCATACCTTCTCTTAAGAATCTCGAGTCTATCTTTCTCAAAGCTCAGTAACCTTTCCTTTTCCCTCTCAAGAGCGTCTAAAGCCCTTTCATACTCGGCTATATCTCTTGATATCTCGGGAAAAACAAATTCGCTTAAAAGGAAGGTCTTTCCTTTTGCCTGTGGGAATCTCTCTAAAAGCTCTCTCTTTTGAGTAAGACTCATCGTCAAAATTAGATCTGCCTCGTTAACGTCCTTTTCCGTCAAACTTCTTGCCCTATGTAAGCTAATGTCTATACCCCTTTCACGCATAACCTCTTGGGCCCATCGAGATGCTTCCATACCATCGATAGCGCTTAAACCGGCAGATTTAACCTCTATACTATCCGAGGAAAGCATACGCTTTAACATCGCTTCAGCCATAGGACT